>NZ_JAMYQZ010000014.1:0-89973 GCF_040321145.1 Mesorhizobium sp. M0514 | reverse complement strand
GGCATCGGCGGCGACTATCCGGCGATCGTGCCGCTGCTGCCGTCGGGCGCCGACGCCTCGGCGCCGCATCTCACCTGGGACGACCAGCCGATGAAGTCGGGCGAGGGCACCTTCTTCGAGATCGCCGGCTGCTACAGCCGCTACCATTGCCCGCTGTCGCGCACCGTCTTTCTCGGCAAGCCGACGCAGGAATTCCTAGATGCCGAGAAGGCGACGCTGGAAGGCATGGAGGCGGGGCTTGCGGCGGCAAAGCCCGGCAATGCCTGTGAGGACATCGCCAACGCCTTTTTCGCCGTGTTGAAGAAATACGGCATCGTCAAGGACAACCGCACAGGCTACTCGATCGGCCTGTCCTATCCGCCGGATTGGGGCGAGCGCACCATGAGCCTGCGCCCCGGCGACCGCACCGAACTCAAGCCCGGCATGACCTTCCATTTCATGACCGGCCTGTGGCTGGAGACGATGGGACTGGAAATCACCGAATCCATCCTGATCACCGAAACCGGTGTAGAGTGCCTCGCCAATGTACCGCGCAAACTGGTGGTGAAGAATTGAGCCCGATGCCTAGCCTCCGCCCATCTCCGATCGCGCCGACCGTCGATTTCGACAAGGACGGCGTGCAACATGGTTTCCTGCGCCTGCCCTACAGCCGCGACGACTCGGCCTGGGGTTCGGTGATGATCCCGATCTGCGTCATCCGCAACGGCAAGGGACAGGCCGCGCTGCTCACCGGCGGCAATCATGGCGACGAGTATGAGGGGCCGCTGGCGCTCTACGATCTCGCCCGCACGCTCGATCCCAAACAGGTCAGCGGCACGGTGATCATCGTGCCGGCGATGAACTATCCGGCCTTCCGCGCCGGCACGCGGACGTCGCCGATCGACAAGGGCAATATGAACCGCAGCTTTCCCGGCCGTCCCGACGGCACGGTGACCGAGAAGATCGCCGACTACTTTCAACGCGAACTGCTGCCGCGCGCCGACCTCGTCTTCGATTTCCACTCCGGCGGCAGGACGCTGGATTTCGTGCCCTTCTGTGCCGCCCACACGGTGCCCGACAAGGCGCTGGAGCAGAAAGCCTTCGACGCGGTCGCCGCGTTCTCGGCCCCGTTCTCGATGCGCATGATCGAGATTGACTCCGTCGGCATGTATGACACGGCGGCCGAGGAAATGGGCAAGGTCTTCGTCAGCACCGAGCTTGGCGGCGGCGGCACCTCGCGTGCCCAGACCGTGCGGATCGCGCGGCGCGGCATCAGCAATGTGCTGCGCCATGCCGGTATTGTTGATGGTGCGGTCGAGAAGGGCAGAACTCAGTGGCTCGACATGCCGTCAGGCGATTGTTTCTCCTTCGCCGAGGACGACGGCATGATCGAGACCATGGTCGATCTCGGCGAGCCTGTGAAAGAAGGCTCGGTGCTGGCGCGCATCCATTCCACCGGCCGCACCGGCATCGCTCCGCAGGAGATCAAGGCAAAAATGTCCGGCATTCTGGCGGCGCGGCATTTCCCCGGCCTGGTCAAAGCCGGTGACTGCGCCGCCGTCCTGGCCCTTGTGGTTTCATCGTGATTTCGCAGAGTACGCCGCGCGAATATCAGTCGGTCTGGATCCAGACCGACTTGGTCTCCAGATACTCGTGCAGATGCTCGATGCCGCCCTCGCGGCCATAACCCGACATCTTCGTGCCGCCGAACGGCACCGCCGGGTCGATGGCATGGTACATGTTGACCCAGACCGAGCCGGCCTTGACGCGGCGCGCAAGCTTGTGCGCGGTGCCCAGATGTGTCGTGAAGATGCCGGCGGCCAGGCCATAGGGCGTCGCATTGGCACGCGCCACCGCTTCGTCGAGCGAGTCGAAGGGCATCGCCGAAATGACCGGGCCGAAAATCTCCTCGCGCGCGATGGTCATCTGGTCCGACACGGCGCCGAAGACCGTCGGCGCAATGAAGTTGCCGCCATCGTAGAGCTCGCCGGTCAGCCGCGAGCCGCCGGCGACCAGTTCGGCGCCTTCGTCGCTGCCGGCCCTGATATAGCCCTCCACCTTGGCTGCCTGCTTGGCATTGATGAGCGGTCCGATTTCCGTCTCTGCCTCGATGCCATGGCCGATCCGCAGTCTGCCGGCGAAATCGGCGAGCCGGCGGACGAACTCGTCATGGATTTCGCGCGCCACGAACAGCCGCGAGCCGGCAATGCAGATCTGGCCCGAATGCACGAACACCGCCATCGCCGCGATCGGAACAGCCTTGTCGATGTCGGCGTCGCGGCAGACGATGATCGGCGACTTGCCGCCGAGCTCCAGTGAAACGCGTTTGAGGTTGGCCACGGCTGCCCGCGCGATGGCCTGGCCGGTCAGCGTCGATCCGGTGAAAACGATCTTGTTGACGTCTGGATGTTCGGCGAGCCGCGCACCGGCTTCGGCCCCGGTGCCGGTGACGACGTTGACGACGCCGTCGGGCACGCCGGCTTCCTGCATCAGTTGCGCGATCAGCAGCGGCGTCAGCGACGCATCCTCGGACGGTTTCAGCACGATGGTGCAGCCTGTCGCCAGCGCCGGCGCGATCTTCCAGATCGAGGCGGCGGTCGGCGCGTTCCAGGGAATGATCGCACCAACGACGCCCACCGGCTCGCGCCGGGTGAAGGTGACGATCTCGCCGGGAATCGAATTGTCGATCGCCTCGCCATGCAGCGCCGTCGCCATGCCGGCATAGAAGCGCAGCATGCCGATGACGCGGCGCCGGTTGGAGAGCGTGCGCGTGATCGGCAGTCCCATATCGAGCGTGTCGGAAACGCTGAGCTCTTCCCAATGCGTCTCGAACAGATCGGCGATCCTGAGCAGCACGCACTGCCGCTCGTAGGGCGAGAATTTGGACCATGGGCCTTCGAAGGCCGCGCGCGCGGCGGCCACCGCCGAGTCGATATCGGCAGCCCCGCCGCGCGGCACTGTCGCCAGCACCTCGCCTGTTGCCGGATTGAGTGCCTGCATGCCCTGGCCGGACTGCGCGGCGACCCACTTGCCGCCAATGAACATCGGTCGGAATTCGCCATGGTACAACGCCGTGGCCTTCGCCTTCGGGTCGAAGTTCAGCGTCATCTCTTCCTCCTCGCAATTCCTTGGCGACTATTACTCCCGCCGCCGACCTCAAACAAGGAAAGCTAAAGGGCGCTCAGATAACCAGGTTGTGCGGGTGACTTCCGATCGCGCCAGCAACAAGAAACAGACAGCCGCTAGAGCATGGTCCCGAAAAGTGGAAACCGGCTTTCGGAAAAGATTGTGCTTCGACAAATGGCATCTAGAAAAATCATCGCGAGTTGTCGGAGCGCGTCGCTAAAAGCTCAATGAGGCAAGCCGATCATTGCCCACGGCGACCGTGATGCCGGCATTGCAGACGAGAGCGCAACAGGCAGTCGCCAGCCGCCACCCAGCGCTCACCCGTGGCCGGATCGATCGTGGCCGTTCCAGCCGGCTTCACCGTGACAGAGGTTTCGCGCGCCGCTTCGCTGCAATCGCTGTTGGATGACTGCTCGCGGAAGCAAGATCGGTCGAGCGGCCTCGCGACGTGCAAACATTGGCAGGATTGATCCGCAACCGACGGTGCCTGGCATCGATCGAGCACGCCGGTCCGTCACTCCGGAAGGCCGGCCTTTCGGAAGCCATCGACGAAATGGTCGAGCGTGGCAGTGTCGCGGAACGGCTCCGTCTCGACCCAGTGACGGGTGGTGAAATGTGGGTTCGCGACGAGGAACAGGTCGACCTCGGCGCGCGCCTCGTCGATCCGGCCGAGTTGCGCAAGGCTTGCCGCAAGGAAACGGCGCGAGCTTGTCCGATACGTCTCGTCCCGGCGCGTCGTCTCGACGGCGGCTTCATAGTCGCGCGCCGCATATTGCGCCTGGCCGAGCGTCAGATAGTACCAGCTTGCCGGAAACGGGTTCAGCCGGAACGCCTTGCTGATATAGTCGAGGCCCTCCTCGACGCGCCCGGCCAGGACCGCGATGTCGGACAATGTCGCCCAGGCATCGGCCTCGTTCGGGTCGAGCTCGAACGCCTTGGCAAATCCCACATCCGCTTCGTCGAATCTGCGCTCATAGGCAAGCAGGTTGGCAAGCACCCAGTGGCAGCCGGCATCGTTGGGATCGATCGCCACAGCCTTGCGCGCCAGTTCCAGGGCAAGGCCGCGGGCAGGCTCAATGGGCTCTCCCCAATGCACCCATCCCATCCAGTGGTTCATGGCAAGCCAGCGATAGGCTTCGGCATAGTCCGGATCGAGCGCAAGCGCGCGCGTCAGCAACAGATGCGCTTCGCGCGCCGTCTCCGGCGAGACGTCGATCAGGTTGCGGGCCCGCACGCACAGATCGTAGGCCTCGAGATTTCGGGGCCGATTGCGCGGCAGCGGCGCGCGCAGCCGGCCAAGCAGCGCCTCGACGATCTTGGCCGTCACCTCGTCCTGAACGGCAAAGATATCTTCCAGGCCGCGATCGAAGCGGTCTGCCCATAAATGCTCGCCGCTCAGCGCGTCGACCAGCTGGGCGTTGATGCGCACGCGCCCGGCGGCGCGTCTGGCGCTGCCCTCCAAGAGATAGCGCACGCCAAGTTCCCTGGCGACCTCGCGCACATCCACCGCCTTGCCCTTGTAGGCAAAGGTCGAGTTGCGCGCGATGACGAACAGGCCGCCGATCCTCGACAGGTCGGTGATCAGGTCTTCGGTCAACCCGTCGGCGAAGGCTTCCTGCTCGGGGTCGTTGCTGAAATTGGCAAAGGGCAGCACGGCTATCGACGGTTTGGCAGGCAGCGGCAAAGCCTGTCGCTTCTCGTCGCCGAGCTGTTCGATGGCGCCGGTGAAGCGATAGCCGACGCGCGGAACGGTCGATATCCATTCTCCGCCGTTCGTGGCCGGACCCAGCAGCTTGCGCAATTGCGCAATCTGGACGGTGAGGTTGCCTTCCTCAACGGCGGTGCCTGGCCATGCCGCATCCATCAACTCGGCCTTGGCCACGATCTCGCCGGGCCGGGCGACGAGCGCCGCCAGCAGCTGCAGTCCGCGGTGGCCGGCGGCTACGGGAACTTGGTCCCGAAGGAGCGTTCCCGCACCCGGATCAAGCACGAACGGACCAAAGGCAAAGCGCGATCCCTGCATAACGCGCATCTATAGAGCAATTCCAGGAAAGGTGTGAAGGCGGTTTTCCCACGGGAAAGCGCGGCGGAGCGCTTCACGGACGTATGGCGTCAAAACAAAGAGTTGAGCACCTCGCCGTTTCCATGAAACGGCGAGGTGCTCTAGCCGGTTTGGAACTTTTGAGAACTATTTGGCCGGGCTTAATTACGGCGCCGTCCGCATGCGGCAGAGTTCAACCTCTTGCAAGCCGAGGGCTGTCGCTCCTCAAACCGAATGGAGGTTGCCATGAACGATACCCTTGCTTCTGCTCGTGCAGCCTTGCCGGAAAAGGCGGTGTCATCGGGCCGGCGTCCGACGGGCCCGCGGGGCATGATCGCGGCCTGGCGCGAGCGGATACGCTTTCGCTGGGACCTCAAGCAGATGGCGGAGGCCAATCCGCACCTGATCGACGATATCGGTCTGACCAGACGCCAGCTCGAGGCCGAAATCGTCAAACGCTTCTGGCAAGTGTGAGCTGATGTCGCGGATAAGACCCGCCCGCCTGTTTGGGCGTACCGCGGCGTTTTGCCGGCATTTGCACTTGCCGGAACGTGCCGATCCTGCTTCGAAGTCGGCATGAGCGCCGAAGACGCGACGTCACCGCCGGAGAACCACATCGCATGGGCCGCGATGGCCGGCATCATCGCGACCGTTACGGTGTTCGCCATAGCACAGGGGCTGACGTATCCGCTGCTCAGCTTCATCCTGGAACGGCAAGGGACGACACCGGGCCTTATCGGCCTCTCGGCCGCGATGACGCCTCTGGGTTTCATTATATCGTCGCTCTTCACGCCGGCGCTGGTCCGGCGGGTGGGCGCGGCGCGCTTTGCGGTTGTGTGTTCGATCCTGGCAGCAACCGTCCTGATCGCGATTGCCTGGACGCAGGATGTATGGGCCTGGATGCCGTTGCGCTTCCTGCTCGGCTTCTTTGCCAATCCGCTTTACGTGATCAGTGAAACCTGGCTGGTCTCGATCACACCCGCCGCACGCCGAGGCCGCATCATGGGCCTATACTCCTCCATCGTTTCCGCCGGCTTTGGCCTCGGCCCGCTGTCGCTAGGCTTGGTCGGCACGCAAGGATGGCCACCCTTCATCATCGGCAGCGCGGCCTTCCTTGTCTGCGGCCTGATCGTGCTTGCCGTCGCGCCGCGCCTGCCCGACATGCCGCGTGAGGGCGAAGCGGTGTCGGTCGGCGGCTTCTTCGCGCTGGCGCCGCTGCTCTTGTTCGCAGTCTTCACGGCTGCCGCCTTCGAGCAAGTCCTGCTTTCGCTGTTCGCGGTCTATGGTGCCGCGCTCGGCAGCACTGAGCAGCGCATCGCTTCGCTCATCACCTGTTTCATCGCCGGCAATGCCGTGCTGCAGGTCGTGCTTGGGCGCGCCGCCGAACGGTTTGGCTCGAAGCCGATGATGCTGTTCTGTGTCCTGGCTTGCCTGGCCGGTTGCCTGCTGTTGCCGTTGCTCTTCGCTACGTGGCTTATCTGGCCGCTCTTCTTCGTCTGGGGCGGGGTCTCGTTCGGGATCTACACGCTGTCGCTGATCCAGCTCGGCGAGCGTTTCACCGGTCAAGCCTTGATCGCCGGCAATGCCGCCTTCGCGTTCGTATGGGGGGTAGGCGGCATCGTCGGCTCACCCGTGGCCGGGCTGGCGATGCAACTGACCGGACATCAGGGACTGCCATCGTCGCTTGGCCTGCTGTGCTGCGTGCTGGTGGTGTTTCTGCTGGCGGAGTTACGGCGGGTTGACCGCGTTCAGGCGTAAGGCGTGCCTGCCATTGCGGCCTTCAGGCCGATGCTGCCCTTGTCGACAAGAGCGAGAAAGGCCGAACCCGCCTCGTCGCCGTCCTGGGTTCCTCGAAGCGTCCGATCCGCCTCGATGAACGCCACGGCCGCCAGGCGGGTGTCGGGGTCTGCAGCTTACGCCCGCCGCCTTCGGATCGTGCCACCATTAGGATATCCCAGCTCGTCGCGTTCGCTCTCGCTCGCGCCGAGGCCGGCCCAGTGTTTCCGGACCAGCAATGTCTTCAGCTGCCATGTCTTCAAACCTCGATGTCAGGCGAAAACGCGGCCGCCGTAGAACTCGGCGGCCGCCCATGGCGACGCTATATTCGCCCGAGAACAACCAGAATGATCACGATGATCAGCACCAGCCCGAGGCCACCGCCGCCATAGTAACCAGTGCCGTAGAAGGGGCCGCCGCCGAGGCCGCTGAAGCCGCCGAGCAACGCGATGATCAGGATGATAATAAGAATGGTACCCAGGCCCATATGCCGTCTCCTTCGCTGCCGCGCCGTTCACGGCGCGGCTCGAAGAACTAAACTCCCAGCAAGCCTTCCTGTTCCCCGGCGATTTTCATCCGACGGCTAAGGAACGAAAGCCATCATGACGGCGTTTGCTGAGGTTCAGGCGCAAGCTGCGCGTGCATCGCGCGCCAGGCGGCGCGTAGAATTCAGAATTTACGCGGGATTGCCCTTTAGGCGGCCGGCCGCTCCTCCACCTGAACGCGCGGCAGGCTTGACGCCGGGCTTACGCTGGAAGGCGAGCTGAAACGTGTCGTCATCTGAAGCCGAATTGGTCGACGACGAGTTTTGGCCCCGCACCATTTCCAGTCGAGCCGAACCGGCAGCAGCTCACGTCGCCTTGCCGGCCGGCGCGCCTATGTCTTCCTCGGCAATATCGTCGAACGATGCGTAGTTCATGTTGTAGAGTCTGGCATAGAGGCCCTTGGCCGCCATCAGCTGCTCGTGATTTCCGCTCTCGACGATCTCGCCGTTCTGTAAGACGATGATGCGGTTGGCGCCGCGTATGGTCGCCAGCCGGTGCGCGATGACCAGCCCGGTGCGGCCTTCCAGCAGCGTGACCAGTGCCTTCTGGATCAGCATCTCGGTGTAGGAATCGATGCTCGCCGTCGCCTCGTCCAGCACCAGGATTTTCGCATCCGCCACCAGTGCGCGTGCAAAGCTGATCAGCTGGCGCTGGCCGAGGGACAGATTGCCGCCGCGCTGTTCGAGCTCGGTGTCGTAGCCATCGGGCAAATGCTCGATGAAGTCGTGCGCGCCGACGGCCTGCGCGGCGCGCACAACCTCTTCGCGGGTAGCCGATGTCTTGTGGTAGCGGATGTTCTCCAGCACCGTGCCGGAAAACAGGAATGGCTCCTGCAACACCATCGCCACCTGGTCGCCGAGCGAATCCTGCGTCACGTCGCGCACGTCGTGGCCGCCGACCCGCACCTCGCCCGACCAGACATCATAGAAGCGGTGCACCAGCGCCATGCAGCTCGACTTGCCCGAACCGGTGGGGCCGACAAGCGCAACCGTCTCGCCCGGATTGACGCGGAAGGAGATGTTTTTCAGCACCGGCTGGTTCTGCCGGTAGCCGAAGGTGACGTTCCTGAACTCGACCGAACCGTCCATGTCGCGCGTCAGCGCCACCGCGCCTTGTTTGTCGCTAACGTCGACCGGCACGTCCAGCACTTCGGAGATGCGTTGGCCCGACGCCATGGCGCGCTGCATGACACTGTACTGCATGGTGAGCGAGCGGATCGGGTCGAAGAAGCGCTGGATGTAGAACAGGAACGCCACCATGACGCCGATGTCGAGGCTGTGCGACAGCACCATCGAACCGCCGACGACGATGACCGTCGCCATCGCAATGCCGGTCAGCGTGTCGACGATCGGCACCATCACCTGCGCATATTTGGCCGAGGTCAGGTGAGCCCTGAGATTGGCCAGCACCTTCTCGTCATAGAGGTCGAAATTGACGTGCTGGCGTTCGAGACTCTGCACCGTGCGCACGCCATGGATGCCTTCCGCCAGCGCCCCATTGGCAATCGAGTTGGTCTCGTGCGCGGCCATGAAAGCGACCTTGGCGCGCGGCAACCAGAACAGGCGCACGACGAACAGCACCGGCATGGTCGACAGCGTCAACAGGCCGAGACGAAAATCGAGCCACAAAAGCACGCTGACGATGCCGAACAGAAGCACGATGTCGCCCACCGACATCACCGACGTCTCAAGGAATTCCTGCATCGAATTGACGTCGCCCTGCAGACGCGACATCAGCCGGCCCACCTCGGTCTTGTCCATGAAGCTCAGCGAGACGCGCTGCAGATGGCTGAACATGGCGCGGCGCAAATCCGACAGCACATTCTCGGCCACCTTGCCGACGACACTTTCCTGGACATAGCTGGCGCCATAGTTGATCAGGATGATCAGAGCGAAGGCGCCGATCGCCCAGTTCATCACCGAGCGGTCGGCCTTGCCAGCGGCCATGCCGTGGTCGATGGCGTAACGGATGACCAGCGGGATCGCCAATTGCGTCAGCGTGAACACCAGCACGGCGGCAACCGAGATGAAGATCCGGCCCTGATACGGTTTCACGAAGCTCCAGATGCGGCGCACGATACGCGGATCGTAGACCTTGCCGAAGACCTCTTCCTCGTCGCGGTGCGAACCGACGACGGCCCTGGTGGGCCGCCGGCTGGTGTCTTCCTTCTGGTCGTCGTTCTGTGTCGACATCATGCGGCTCCCACCGCCACCGGAAAATCGTCGTCCGGCCGCAGCTGCAGGTCGTAAAGCGCGCGGTAGCGTCCACCCAGCGCCAACAATTCCTGGTGCGTGCCGCGCTCGGCGATGCGGCCATTCTCGACGAACAGGATCTGGTCGGCATGCATCAGCGAGCTCAGCCGGTGCGAGATGATCAGCGTCACGCGGTCCTTGGCGAAGCGCTTCATCGCGGTGCGGATTCGCTGCTCGGTGCCGGCGTCGACAGCCGCGGTGGAATCGTCGAAGACCAGCACCGAAGGCCGCAGCATCAGGGTGCGGGCGATGGTCAGGCGCTGCCGCTGGCCGCCGGAAAGCGATGACCCGCGCTCGCCCACGACCGTGGTGTAGCCGGCCGGAAGCCCGATGATGTAATTGTGCAGCTGGGCGTATTCAGCCGCCTGCCCGATGCGGGTCTCGCGCGCCCACGGATTGCCATAGGCGATGTTGTTTTCGATCGAGGTGGTGAACAGGAAGGCGTCCTGCTGCACGACGCCGACCGCCTTGCGCAGCGATTGCAGCGTGACCTCGCGGATATCTTGCCCGTCAATCGTGATCGCGCCCGACGTCACGTCGTAGAAGCGCGGGATCAGATGCGCGATGGTCGACTTGCCGCTGCCCGGCGGGCCGACAATGCCGACGGTCTCGCCGGACCTGGCCTCGAAGGAAATGCCCGACAGCGCCGGCCGGCCGCCGGCGCCCGCGTAGCGGAAGCCGACATTGTCGAAGCGCAGCACGCCTTCGCTGACCACGAGATCCTTGGCATCAGGCGCATCCTGAATGTCGAGTTCGGCGTCGAGCAGCTCGAACAGCCTTGTGCCGCAGGTCGAGGCGCGGGCGAACGAGTTGACCATCAGCCCGAGCTGGCGCACCGGCATCTGCAGGATGGTCATGAAGGTGAGGAATTGGGCCAGCGTGCCGACGCTGATCTGGCCCGCGATCACCTTCTGGCCACCGAACCACAGCACCAGGCCCATGGCAGCCAGGAAGGAAAAATTCATGGCGCTGGTGTTGGAGACGCGGATGTCGACGCGCTGGTCGGCAAGCTCCAGCGCCGACTTCTTGGCGCGGTCGAATTTTTCCAGCTCATGCCGCTGCGCCGCAAAGGCGCGCACGACGCGGATTCCGCCGAGGTTCTCGTCCATCACCCGGCTCAGCACTGACAGCCGCTCCTGCAGCGTCAGCCAGGTGCTGCGCAGCCTGAGCTGTGTGACCGAGGAGCGCCAGGCGACGAACGGCACGAAACTCAGACTGAGCAGCCCGAGCTCGAGATCGGTGCTGATCAGGAGATAGGAGCCGACGCCGATCAGCACGCCGAGCAGCACCACGCGCAATATGCCGGTGGAAAAGAACATGCGCACGCCGTCGAGGTCGAGCAGGCCAAGCGTAATCAGGTCGCCGGTATGCACCCGGTCATGGAAGGAAAAGCTCAGCCGCTGGATCTTTTCGTAGAAAGCCAGGCGCAGCTCATAGCCGGTGCGGTGGCCAACGGCCTCGCCATAATAATTCTGCGCCATGGTGAAGAGGCCGCGCAGGATGCTGACGACGAGCAAGGTGATCGCCGTCGTCCACAGCGCCTGCTCAGCCGCCGCGCCGCCGCCTCCAGCCATCACGCCTTGCGCCTGGTCGATGGCGTGGCCCAGCAGGCGCGGGATGAACAGCTGCAGCGTCGCGGCGATAAAGGTCGAGGCGATGGTGATCGCAACCTGCCAGGGATGGCGCAGCGTCATGCGCACGATGCGCAGCAGCGTGCTGAGGCCCTTGCCCCAAGACGCCTCCGCCACATGGGCAAACGATTTGCCGCGCTTCGCCGCGCCGCTGGTTGCGTCCATTGCCAAGGAAATATCCAATCCGGTCCGGACATTAGCCCAGACGAATGAAGAAGACTCAGTTTCAGATGCCGCGATGGTACGCCTCCATTTTGACCGTTCAAGGGCCAATGGCGGTATCGCACTGTGCCTGAAATGAAAGTGAATACTCGGCATCGGCCCAGCTGGATTTGCCTGTGGGGTAGTCATGCCTTCACCAGGCTGATCGCACGTTTGGCTGCTCCATGCTCTACTCGCGACTCTCAGGTGGTTGATAGCAGTCCTTCAATTTTCCTCGATCTCTTCGCTATTTCTTCTTCGTATACTTTCCCCGCATGACGATGTGTGTCAGTATTTATTGTCGCTGGGGGGCGATAACGTGTCACGCATTTTCATCAGCCATTCGAGCCGCAACAATGCCGAGGCGCGTGCCATACGCGACTGGCTGATTTCCAATGGCTGGGACGGCTATTTTCTCGATCTGGACCCGGAGCGCGGCATTGTCGCCGGCCAGCGCTGGCAGCGCGCACTGCACGAGGCGGCCAATCGCTGCCAGGCGGTGCTGTTCCTGGTCAGCGCGGCATGGTTGGAGTCTGAATGGTGCGAGAAGGAGTTGATGCTCGCCCACAAGCTCGACAAGCCGATGTTCGGCGTCATTATCGATGACAAGGTGTCGATCGCCTCGCTGCCGCCCAAGCTGAAGGATTTTTAGCAGGCAATGAGAATTGGTATAAAATTGCCTCCGACCGATCTCGGTCGGTAGTAATCCGGCGTGCCAACGGAGGTGTTCGGGAGGTTGGAACGGGTTTTATAATGAAAGGCTCTGATGTCATTGAGGGCTATGGTTCGGGGATTGTTATTGTAACGTGCGCTCACGTTGTTAAGGGAGTTGAATTAGTTGACGCATACTTTCCGAGCGTAGATGAAAGTAATGATGTAGAAATCGGAAGTATAGTTTTTCAGTCTCGGGCAAGTGAGCTAGATATATCTATTTTCCCTATAGAGCATGGTTTGCTGTTTGGGCCGTAGCCATAGATGATGTAACGCCAGACAGAGAAGCTTCAGTTTCATTCGCGCCGGCAATGGACACTGATGGAAATTCGTCAAAAACGTCTCTGGCCATGGTCGGATATTGTCGGTGTTGAGCCTTCCATCGGATTCCAGCTTTCCATTATGCAGCCGCTTAAAAGACTGCGATAGAAAGAAAATTGGAAGTCGACTTTCATCCACTATAGGTAGCCGACTTTGGTACACCTATGCTTCGGGCCCTGGCGCAAGTGGATCTCCCGTATGTAGCGACTACCCACCAGAATGGAGGCAAGGATATGGTCCATGACATACCCCTCAACTTAACCCGGGACGATTTCTCCGGAAGCCGTGTTGCCGCGAACCAGCTGCGAGCAAGCGCAGTGCCGGCAGGAGACGTACTGCGCTGCTTCAGATCGAGGGATATCTCGCAGCCCCTATGATTTCATTGCGGCTTACGGGCCGGCGGCGGACCGAATGACACAGGCAAGAGAGCCGTAGGGACGGGGAACAAGACAATGGACGACTACAAGGAACTCATCGAACAGGCAATTTCGGCCAATCGCAGGTATGATCTGAGGGAACTGCGAGAACTCTGCGAGCGGCTGGGGATGGCCCTGCCGGAGCCTTCGGACAGCGCGGGGGCGCTTGGCGCGGCGCTGATGAAAGAACTTCGGCGCAACCGCAGGTACGACCAGATACAGATGCTGGGTGAGACGTTCATCAAGGCCGGTTACTGCACGCCGCGTATCTGGACCATCTATGCGCAAGCCCTGGTCGACCGCGGCAATCAGGTGGCCGCAATCGGCATTCTGGGAAATCTTGCTTTGGAGGCCTCGGCCGAGGAGTTCGCCAAGGAAGCGTCGGAGATTCACGGCATACGCGGGAGGGCATGGAAGGACATTGCCTATGAGGCGATAGGACAAAAGCGCCTCAATGTAGCAAAGAGAGCATTAAAGAGCTCCTACGAGTGCTACTCGAAAGGATTGGAAACCAATCCCGACGATGTCGGAATGCTGGCATGGCACGGGACGCAGATCGTTGCCGTGGCACATCTCGCTGAAAGCCACGAGCTGCCCCATGATTTCGGCTCGAAGACCGAGCTTGCCAAAGATATTCTGAAACGCATGGCAGCTGACTATCGCGGCGACGGCAAGGATGACCCGTGGATCCCCACAGCGGCAGGCGAGATGTGCGTAGCGCTTCAGGACTATGCAGGGGCGCGTGATTGGTATCAAAAGGCGATCGGGTCCGAGCGCACCGACAATTTTACCCTTGCCAGCGCGCATCGGCAGCTTTCGCAAATATGGCGCATTGGCGAGATCGAGGAAGGCGCCATAATCGGAGGCCTCGTTCTGGACGCTCTCGTGGAGATGGGGGGAGGCTTCCATTTGACGAAAGGCAATGCCGACCAGCTTCAGGCCCTGATCGGCACAACGCCCCCGGTCTCACTCGTGGCGCTACGATTTGCGATGAAGTCGGCTGAATCGATCGCGATGATTCGTTCCGGCTTTGCCCCCCTTGGCACGGGCTTCCTCCTCTCCGCGGCCGACATTGGGCTCGACCCCGCAATCGGGCAGGTCGTGATAACCAACGCTCACGTGGTCAGCGATCCATCGCAGAGCGGGGCCGCATTGCCGGGAGATGTTCAGGTCACGTTCCAGCTTCAGCCCGGCAACAAGGTTTACACGGTGGCGAAGATTGTGAAGTGTCTTTCCGTAGGAACTCACGATTGCAGCGTGTTGAAGCTCAACAAAGACGTATCCGACATCGATCCTTTGGAAGTGGTGGATTTGCCGTTGGTGATGCCGCCCGATCCAACCGCGGTGGTTATTGGCCATCCGTTGGGGCAGGAAATTTCTTTTTCGTTCCTCGACGGCCGGCTTGTGGCGTTCGAGCCTCTGGCGGAAGCAAAGCCGCAGCGCATGCACTATCGATCGCCGACCGACAATGGCAGCTCAGGCAGCCCGGTGTTCAATCGCAATTGGAAAGTCGTGGGCATCCATCACAAATATGTCGAGAACGCCTCGCCGCTGGACGGCAAGGCGGGGGTTTATTCTGCCAATGAAGGCATCTCCATGGGATCGATCTGCCGGGCTTTCAAAGCTGGCCTGGGATAAGCGATCCGGTTGTCATGCCGTTGCGCGAATCCTGCCTCGGTTTGTGTAGAACAAAGCGGCTCCATTGTGAGGAGACAATCCGGGCTTCACTCGGCACGTTACTTCACGAAATCGGGACGGACGTTGGCTGTCGTGGCGCTCGGTGGCGGTTCGACGCTGTGCTGAGCCTCAGTTGCGGCCAATATGATCGGCTGCGGGACCGAGCGCCGTGAGCAGCGCCTTGCCGCTTTCCAGCGTCGCATTCTCATGCGGCGCGCGCAGGTTGAGCCAGCGTTTGTCGCCGGAGCGCACCGCCAGCACGGCCTTCATTGCCGGGATCAGGCCGGCATCCTGGATCACCTTGCGGAACGCCCTGATCGCGGCGTCCGCTTCCGTGACGTCTTGGCCAGCGATCGTCGCGTCGTAGAGGGCGCGGATGGCCCCAGCGTTGAGATTGACGGTCGCGGAGATACAGCCCGCAGCACCACTGGCGAGCCCCTTGGTCAGTTGCGCCTCCGAGCTGGGGAACACCGCGACGTCGGGTGCGGCGGCAATCACCGCCGCCGTGTTGTTCCAGTCGCCGGCGCTATCCTTGTAGGCGACGACCGTCTCTGGAAACGCCGCGCTCAACCGGGCGGTCAGGGCAGGGCTTACCGGCACGCCGGAGTTCTGCGGGATGTGGTAGAGGATCATCTTCAGCGCCGGGTTGGCCACCCTTTCGATCAGCTCGCTGTAGTAGCGCGCCTGGCCATCGTCCCCGGCGGCCGTGTAGAAGAACGATGGCAGCACCATCACGGCGGCGCAGCCGAGGCCGACCGCGTGCTTCGACAGTTCGACGGTTTCGGGCAGTGCGGTGACGCCGGTGCCGGGCATCATGCGCCCCGGCGAAATGCCTGATGCAACCAGCCATTCCAGCGCCTGCATGCGCTCGTCGAGCGAGAGCGACAGTGCCTCGCCCGTGGTGCCGAACGGCGACAGCAAATGGGCGCCCTGGCCCAGCACCCATTTAGCATGTGAGATCCACAGGTCACGGGCAATGCGGCCATCGTTCTCGAACGGCGTCAGGATCGGGGCGATGGTTCCTTGCGGGCGGGGCATGTCGGTCCTTCCATCGGTGCTGGAAATCAGCTTGGCATAGAGCATACGTGCGATGCGATCTGCCAGAGGCGATCTCTTGGGCCACCGCGCCGGCCGTGGGAAAACTTGCGGGTCATTGCCGCGAAATTCTGGCCCCTTGGTCTGCCGCAACCAGATGACGCCGGCGTCAATGGGTTGCAAATGGACCGGGGTTGCAAATGGACCAGGGTTGCAAATGGACCGGCCAAGCCCGAAATATCGGACTGAGACCAGATCCGGAAACGGCATGCACCCACGATTGCTCAAGACCTTCCTCGCCGTGGCGCGGCACCGCAACATCACCCGCGCAGCGCGGGAGGTTCATCTGGCGCAGTCGAGCGTCAGCGACCAGATCCAGTCGCTGGAAAGCGAACTTGGTATCGTCCTCTTCATCCGCTCGCGCCACGGCCTCGATCTGACGACGGCCGGCGGCGCGCTGAAACCCTATGCGGAAGAGATTCTGCAACTGGCGGAGGAGGCGCGTATTGCCGTCGAGGCAACGACGGGAATGACCGCCGGAACGGTTACGGTCGGCGCGCTGGAGACGATTGCCACTGTCAAACTTCCGCAATGGCTGGCGGCCTTTCGAGGCGACCACCCGGAGATCGGTCTGCGGCTCAAAATCGCCGGCAGCGATGCCCTGCTGCGGCAGCTCGAAGAAGGCGAGATCGACGTCGCCTTCTGTTTCGACAAAGGCGGTCTGGACGAACGTCTGGCCCGGCGCACGATATCGGCCGAGCCGCTGGTCCTTGTCGCCTCACCCGAACATGCGCCCGCATCGGGGCAGAGCGACCTGGCCGCGCTCGCCGTGATGCGTTTCGTGGTGACGGAAACCGGATGCGTCTACCGGCATCTGTTCGACACTGCCTTTGCCGAGATGGCAGCGCCAGAACTTGCCGCCGAAGTCGGCAGCATCGGCGCCATTGCGGGCCTGGTGGCGACTGGTGTCGGCATGGGCCTGGTGCCGCGGCTGGCCGTTGCCGACGCGCTCGATCGCGGCGAGATCGTCGAATTGCCGTGGCCGGGGTCGGCCCGCACGGCGTCGCTGGTCCTGATCTGGCGCCGCCGGCGGGTTCAGCCGCCGGCGCTGAAACTGCTGCTGGCGGCCGCGGCCAGGAATTTCGCTGCGCTCAGATCAGCCGGTGACCGCCCTCGACATGCAGAACCGTCCCTGTCGTAAAACCGTTGCCCATCAGAAAGGCGATGGCATCGGCAATGTCGTCCGGCTGTCCGACGCGGCCGACCGGCAGGCGCCTGGCCATTGCATCGAGCGTCTCGTCCTTCTTGTCGCCGGCCACAAAACTCCAGATCGGCGTGTCGACCCAGCCCGGCGAGACGGCGTTGACACGGACCGGCGCCAGCTCGACCGCCAGCGCCCGCACCAACCCTTCCAGCGCAGCGTTGACAGCGGCAACGACCGAGCCGCGCGCCGCCGGCCGGTAGGCGGCAATGCCTGAGGTGAAGGTGATGGAGCCGTTGGCCGAAAGCTGCGGCGCGCCATGCTTGGCGAGCAGCAGCGGCCCGTAGAATTTGCTTTCGACGACCCGCTGCGCCGCCTTCAGGTCGAGTGAAGGCAATAGCTCATAGGCGCCTTCGATGTCGGCGGCGGTGCTGACGATATGGTCGAGCCGGCCAATTCGCTTGAACAGGTCAGCGACCTGATCCTCCCTGGCGATATCGGCCGCGACGGCGCTCAAAGCGGAAGGGTTCTGCAGCGCCTCGCCGGCACGCTTGAGCCTGGCTTCACTGCGGCTGACGATGATGACTTCGGCGCCTGAGTCCAGGCACCGCCTTGCCACCGCCAGCCCCATTCCGGAGCTGCCGCCAATGATAGCGATTTTCGATTTTGCGATGTCTGCCATGTTTCCGTTCCTGTCCTGAACCGCTCCGGCGAGAGTCGCAGACCGGCGGCAGGAGTGGAAACGGAAGAAAGCGATAGTGCCATCGGAGGCTCCGATGGCACAATCGTCGATAGGAACCGACGCGGGCCGCTCCGTCGAGTGCCCGCCTGTCAATGAAGTGCGCTCAGTAGCCGACCGTAAAGCGCTGCTTGATATGCGCCGGCTTTTCGATCTCGTCGGCCATGACGATGGCATAGTCCTCGAAGGAAATGCTGCTGCCTTTGTCTGACGTCAGCAGCGTGTCCTTGCCGATGCGGTATTTGCCGGTCCGCTCGCCGGCGACGAACAGCGCCGAAGGCGACAGCAAGGTCCAGTCGAGATCGTCGACCGTCCGCAGCGTGTCGAGGAAGTCGGCGCCCTTCTGCGCCTCGGCCTTATAGATATCAGGGAAGGTCGGCGTGTCGACCAGGCGCTTGCCGGGCGCAACCTCAAGGCTGCCGGCGCCGCCGACGACGAGGTAGCGTTTGACGCCGGAAGCACGCACGGATGCGATGAGCGTATCGGGATCGCTGTCGAGGAAATGCACCGAGGAGATCACCGCGTCATGACCCTTGATCAGGGCGGCAAGGCCATCCTTGTCGAAGACGTCGCCCTTCTTGGCAGTCACGCCCGGAAGTGCCGCGATCTTGTCTGGATGCCGGGCAATGGCGGTGACGCTGTGACCGCGATCGGAGAGTTCCTTAAGCAGGCGCGAGCCGACCTGGCCGGACGCGCCGATAAGTGCGATTTTCATGGGGATTTTCCTTTCGTCTGGGGAGAATTTCGTCTGGGGAGAATTTCTGGGACTACGCCGCCTCGATGTGAGCGACGAGATTGTCGTAGCTGCCGAACAGCGCGTTGGCGCCGATCAGGCGCGGCGCCGTTTGGCCGATCACCGCCAGCGCGGGAACGCCATTGGCATGCAGCCGCTGGAACAATGTCCGCCCGCGGCTGACCAGGTCGTCATGCTTCGCCAGAAACGCCTGCGTCGGCGCTTTCAAAAGCTTTGCCGCGTCGCTCATGCCGGCGTCGGCCAGTACCGCGGCGACGCCGTCAACCGTCACAATATCGCGGCCGTCGACATAGCGGGCATGCTGGATCGCCTTCAGTGCCGCAAGTCGCTGGCGCCAGTCGTCTAGTCCGGCGGCGCTGATGCCCATGGTGGCAGCGGAAGAATCGAGCAAGGTGCCGCTGACATTGAGCACATTGTCGAGATAGGCCTGGCTGAAGCGCTGTCCGCTCAGCCGCGCGATGCGCTGGTCATTGTCCCAGGCGTGGGCGGCAAAATCTGCATCCAGCGGCCGCGCGCCGGCACCGGAGAAAAGCCCCACCGGCAGCAGTTGGAGCGCGGTCCCGCCGGCGGCCAGTCGATCCAGCATCGGCGTGGCGCCATAGCACCAGCCGCAGAGCGGGTCGAAAAGATAGGTTAGGGTTGCGTTGGTCATGGCGGCCTCGTTCTGTTCCCCGATAGATGACAGCTGGACCGGTTGCGAAAAATAGCGATCAATCATACAATCTGTCTGATCAAATCATACAATGAGCCGCCTGTGACCGAACTCCTCAATCTCAATCGGCTCGTCTACTTCGCCACCGTGGTGGAGACCGGCTCGTTCACGGCCGCTGCCGACCGTCTCGATGTTGCCAAGGCTGTGGTCAGCCATCAGGTCGGCAAGCTCGAAGAAGAGCTTGGCGCTACGCTGTTGCGGCGCACGACCCGGCGCGTGACGGCGACCGAAGAGGGTCGTCTGTTCTATGACCGGACCGCGATCATCCTGCGCGAGGCGGAGGCAGCCTATGGCGACATTTCGCAGCGAGCGGCGCAGCCGACGGGGACGCTGCGGCTGACGGCGCCGCTCGATTATGGCGAGAAGGTGGTGGCGCCGACCATCGCCGCCTACATCAGAAAATACCCGAAAATGCGGGTCGAGACGATCTTCGACGATGCGGTCAGCAACCTGGTCGACGAGCAGATCGATCTTGGCATCCGCGTCGGCTGGCTTGCCGATTCCAGCAATCTGGCGCGGCGGCTGGGCAGCCTGCAGCAATTCGTCGTCGCCAGCCCGGAACTGGCCGCCAGGCTGCCTGGGGAAACCAGCCCCAGGCAGGCGAAGTCGCTGCCCTGGGTCGGCAACGCCCAGTTGCGCGGGGTGGGCCAATGGCTGTTCTCGAGGGGCACGGAAACGGTGCTGGCCGAACTCAACCCTGTCGTCAGTTGCGACAAGACACCGGGCGTTCTGTCCTGCGTGCTGGCCGGCATCGGCCTCGGCATCTTTCCGGATTACAGTGTCGCCGACGACATTGCGCGCGGCCGGCTGGTGCGGGTGTTCGCGGACTGGACCTTGCCGTCCGGTGGCATCCATGCCGTCTTCCCGCCGGCGCGCTTCAGGCCGGCCAAGGTGCGTGCTTTCGTCGACCTCCTGGTTGCAGCCGAACGGCGGCGCGCGCGCAATGCGGGCTGATTTCGGCACCAGCCGGCAATGGCGGCGAGGGAACCTTTGTTCGGCAGGCGCTTTTGGATATGCTGCGATTCCGAACCGTCAGAAGGGGTACTGCCGATGACCACCAAGATCTTTGCGACCTGCATGCTCGCTCTCGCTGTCGGCTGCAGCCTGTCCACAGCGGGTGTCGCCAAGGACAAGCATCGCCATCGTCAGCCAGAACCCGAACGCTACGTCCCCGCCCATCGCGACCTCATCTACGCCCTGTTCGGCGGCCCGCGCTACTATGACAAAATGCTGATCACCACGGCGGCCGGCCCGTGCTCTTACGACCGGGTCGGGCCGGACGCGAATGCGCTGAACAAGGTCAACGATCACCATTGCGGAAAGTAGATTGGTCCCAAAGGCGGGGTCCTGCGTCCCAGGGTTACCGGATGACGGCCGCCGCGAACACGATAGAGACAGTCGATGACCGCTGGTGAGTAATGGTCTCCGTCCGAAAGGAAGGCCGCTCGCAGAGCCTATTACGCAGCGCTGAAGGTGGCGCTCGACAAGACGCTGGCTGAACTCAAGAGCAGGGCCCACGTTGCGGCAACGCCTTCCGAAATGTGGGACGTCGAAGACTTTCTGCGGCAGCAGCGACGGAAGATCGACCAGATGTTCGACTATCGCTATTCACAGCTAATACAGGTCTTCGTCAATCTCATCCGGCAAGGCTATCTCGAGGAGAATCTCCTTGTTGGCTTGTCGGAAGACAAGCGGCAAACGATCCGAAAATACGCCAGCTGGAATCGCGAAGGGTAGGGGTCCTCTTCGGGGACCTGGCGCTGCGCGCCGCGCAGTTTGAGCTCAACCGTGGCTTGCCTCCCTGGCATCGGCGGTCGCGCCTCTGTCCTTGTCGTCCTGCGCCATCGCCAGCGGCGCACCCGGTTCGCCTTCCCACAGGATCAGGCTGGCGGCGCCGATCAGCCCGGCGCGGTCGCCGAGTTCAGCCTGCACGACCGGCACGTCGCGATAGGCCGGCATCGCCCGCTGCTGGATGACCGCTCTGATCGACGGTACCAGAAGGTCGAACCCGTTGGAAAGGCCGCCACCCACGACAATCAGATCGGGCGAATAGAGATGCAAGAGATTGGTGAAGCCGATGCCCAGCCATTGTGCTTCCGCCTCGATCAGGTCAAGAGCGTTGGCGTCGCCGGCCTTGGCAGCCTCTACGACATGCCTAGCCGAGACGTCGCCGTCATTTGACAGCCGTCGTAAGAGCGAGCCGTCGCCGGGCGCGGTCAATCGCGTCGCGCGGCGGCCAAGCGCGGTTCCCGATGCGACAGCCTCGAAGCAGCCGACGGCGCCGCAGAAGCAGCGGTCGCCTTCGCCGGTGATGGTCATGTGGCCGATCTCAGCCGCCAGTCCGCGCCTGCCGTGATAGATGTGGCCATCGGCGACAACGCCGCCGCCAATGCCGGTCGATACGGTCACGAACACCAGCGATCCGCTGCCGCGTCCGGCGCCAAAACGCCATTCGCCGAGCGCCGCCGCATTGGCGTCGTTTTCCAGCCGCACCGGCAGGCCGAAATGCTGCCCCAGAATGTCGATCAGCGGCACGTCGTGCCAGCCGGCCAGCGTCGGCGGCGCGATCACGATGCCCGCCTTGGGGTCGAGCGGTCCCGGCGCGCCGACGCCGATGCCGGCGACGTTTGCCTGCGGGTGTTCCCTAAGCAGCGTGCCTGCCAGAGCGACGATCTGGCCGATCACCGCCTCCGATCCCGCACCGGCAAGCGTCGGCGCTGAAGCATGAGCGACGATGCGGCCATCGCTTTCGACCAGCGCACCGCGCAGCGCCGTGCCGCCGAGATCGAAGGCCAGCGCAAGCTTGGTCATCAGGCGGCGACCTCCAGCCCGTGCAGCCAGGCCATGCGCCGGGCAAGGTCGGAATCGCCGAAGGCCAGCGAGCCCAGCACCACGGTCTCCGCACCTGCGGCGCGCAGTAAGGGCACGGTCTCGTGGCGGATGCCGCCATCGGCGGCGAGCACGATGTCGGCCTCGCGGCCGGCTTTGCGCATCAGCGCGCGGGCCTCGATCAGGCGCGGACACGCCTGCTCCGACAGGCTCTGGCCCTTGACGCCGATGGAAGTGCCGAGCAGCGTCATAAACGCCACTTCCGGCAGGAAGGGCGTGACGGCCGCGACCGGTGTTTCCAGCCGCAGCACCACGCCGGCCTCGGCCCCGAGTTCACGCGCCACTTTCACGGCGCGCAGACCGGTCTCGCCGTTTTCGGCGTGCACACTGATCAGGTCGGCGCCGGCCTCGATGAACTGGCGCGTCTGTTCCTCGACGATCTCGGCTTCGACCATCAAATGGACATGGATAGGCTTTGCGGTGAGCTTGGCGATGCGCGCCACCAGGTCCGGGAAGAACAGAAAGCCAGGGGTGAATCGGGCGTCGGCGACGTCGATATGATGAACATCGACATGGGTCTCGATGCGCTTCAAATCGCGCTCCATATTGGCGAGGTCGGCCGACCACAGCGAAAACTCGCCGATAAGCCGGTTGCGCGGCAGAGCGGCAATTGCGGCGGGGCCGGACAGGGGCTTGTTCGTCGTCATCGTCTCAGGCTCCGTAGCCGCGCATTGTCTGGCGGTTGGTTTTGACGGCGCCGGCAGGGTCGGCGGCAGCCGTTTCGGATTCTTCCTCCAGCACCAGCCAGCCGTTGAAATTGGGTGCAGCACCAGCGATCTCGATCACCTTCGCCGTGTCACAGACGCCCTTGCCGAGCATCGCCCAGGTTCCATACGCGTCGACATCCTTCAGATGCAAATAGCGGATGCGGTCGCGATAAGTGGTGAGCGTATCCGCCATGTCCTGGCCACCGCGCAAGATGTGGCCGGTGTCGGGCACCCAGCCCACCAGCGAGGCGTCGAGCAGCCCGAAGATGCGGTCGTAGTCGGCGCGGTCGAACAGCAGCGTATTGTGATGCGAGCTTGGATGCACCGCGACCTGGACGCCGGCCTCGCGCCCGAGCTCGCCGGCTTTGTTGTAGACCTCGGCGGCGATGGCAAACTTGCCGTCGCGCGGCCCGTCGGAAACGATCGTGGACGAGCCCATCGACACCAGCGCGCCGGGAAAGGCGGCGGCGAAGTCGATCCAGCGTTTGGCGGTCTCGAGGTCGGCGCCGATCTCATCCCTGAGCGTGAAACCGCTCTTCGAGCCGAAGGCGAAGGAGACGAGCGTCAGTCCGGATGATTTCAGCGCGGCCGCGAACTCCGCCGGCTTTTCGGCATAGCGGCCGATCATCGTGTCGGTAATCTCGATGCCGGCATAGCCGCCATTGGCGATCGCCTTGAGCAGATCGTCCGGGCCGCCGGCAAAACGGTCGCCCAGCATTTCCCAGGTAAAGGTCTGGCAGCCGACTTTCAGGTCTTTCACGGTCATCCTTTCATTCCTTGATTCCACCTCCGTTGGAGGGACATCCTACTTGACCGACCCTGCGGTCATGCCGGCGAGGAAGAACCTCTGGGCGACCAGGTAGATGACCAGGAGCGGCAGCGAGCCGAGCACGCTCATCGCCATCATCTGGTTCCATTCGAAGGCGTGTTGCCCCATCAACAACTGGATGCCGATCGGGACGGTGCGCATGGATGTCGACTTCGTCAGTGTCAGCGCAAAGAGAAATTCGTTCCAGCACAACAGGAAGGTGTAGACCGACGTCGCCACGATACCAGGCAGTGAAATCGGGACGATCACCCGCCACAGTGCGGTCCAACTGGTGCCGCCGTCGACAGCCACCGCTTCATCGAGGTCGCGGGGCAAGGTGTTCAGATATCCCGTCATCAGCAGGATCGCATAGGGCAGCGTAAACACCAGATAGGTCAGGATCAGCGCGACATAGGTGTCGAAGATGCCATACGAGACGACAAGCCCGAAGAAGGGGATCAAAAGCGTGATCGGCGGGATCGTCTGCGTGCTGATGATGAGCGTGTTGAGGCTGCCCTTGCCGCGGAAATTGAAACGGCTGAACCCATAGGCCGCCAGCAAGGCGATCAGCACCGTCAGCACGGTCACTGCTCCGGCCACGAAGTAGCTGTTGAAGAAGAAGCGCAGCTTTACCGGGTCGCCAAGGATGGCCGCATACGCTTCCAGCGTGAAGGCCTTCGGCAGGATGGTTGGCGGCAGGGCAAAGATTTCGGTGTTCGACTTGAACGAGCTGCTCAGCATCCAGTAGATCGGGAAGGCCGCGAAAAAGAGCCCTGCGGCAAGCGCGACATGGAGCGCGGCGGTGATCAGCCTGTCTTTCGGCGTGTGCCTTTTCCTCATGTGACTACCGAGCCTTTTGATAACGGATGTAGAACAGCGTCAGGCCGAGAGAGATCAGCAGGATGACCACGGCGCTCGCCGAGGCCTGCGACAGGTTGTAGCTCGAAAACGCCAGCTTGTACGTGTAGGTGCTGAGGACCTCGGTCGAGTAGATCGGACCGCCACCCGTCGTTATCCAGATCAATGGAAAGACCTGCATGGTCCAGATGAAGTCGAGCAGCGAGATGCTGATGATGATCGGCATCAGCTGCGGGATGGTGATGAAGATCAGCTTCTGGTAGGCCTTCGCGCCGTCGATATCGGCGGCCTCGTAGAAATCCTTGGGAATGCCCTGCAAGCCTGCGAGCAGGCTGACCATGAAAAGCGGGTAGCCCGCCCAGATGTTGGCGAAGGTGACGGCGTGCAGCGCGGTCGCGGGCGAGGAAAACCACTCGACCTTGGAACCGATGATGCCCATCTGCATGAGAACACTGTTCACGACACCATTCGGCTCGAGCAGAAGGCGCCAGATCACCGCGATAATCACCGCGGTGAACAGCCAGGGCAGTATGTACAGCACGCGCAGAATGTTGCGCAGAGTCGGATTGATGCGGTCGCTGTTCAGCATGAGTGCGAAGAGCATGCCGATGGTCATATGGAAGACGACGCTCATGCAGGTGAAGTAGAGTGTGTGCCACAGCGAGGCCCAGAACACCGGATCGGCAAAGATCGCCTGGTAGTGTTTCAATCCGGCAAAGGACGGGTCGCGACGCAGCACCGCGCTGTTCTGGAACGAATAGCCAATCACCGTCACCATTGGCAGCAGCATCAAAAGGCCGATTATGAGGAGCGAGGGTGATAGATAGAGATAGGGTGCGACCGCTCGTTTCAGTCGATGGTGGGAGCGCTTCTGCCCGGTCATGTGCGACCCCTGGGATGTGCCTTCAAGAGGAAGGTGCGCTTCAAAAACAGGTCCATCTCAAATTGCCGATCCGTTGTTGACGGGTGGCCTGGCCGAGGCCGGGCCACCCGGTGGAAGATAGCAAACGAGCAATGGGCCGCTCAGAATTTCGCCGTCCAGCCCTTTTGAGCGTTGGTTGCGGCTTGTTCCGGAGACTGCTCGCCGGCAAGCATCTTCTGAGCCTCCACGTCGAACTGGGTCATCAGGTCTTCAGCCACCGGCAGGCCCGTGAACTCGTTGGCGAGATAGCCGGTCTTGAAGATTTCGAAAGCCTTGGCGAAAGCCTTGTCCGAGGTCACGAAATCGGGCTTGGCGTTGACGTTGCCCGGGAAGGCATTTGCAAGCGACACGAGCTTGGCATTCACCTTCTCGCTCATCAGATATTGGACGAGCTTCCAGGCTTCATCCTGATGTTTCGAGGCGGCGGAGATGCCGATGCCCCAGGAGGCGTAGGGAAGGCCGCGCTTGCCGCTGTAGTCCGCCACGACCGGGACCGGGATGAGGTCGAAGTTCAGCTTGGGATTGCGTTTGCGGATGAGGTTCACATGCGCAAGCGAGTCGATCATCATTCCGACCCGATCGTTGACGAATTCCTCGACCTTCTCCTGCTCGGTCTTGGTGGCAATGCCGGGCGAGATGACGCCGGCGTCGTTCAGCGATTTGACGAAAGTGAGCATATCGACGACCGGCTTGCCCTCGAGAGCCGGCTTGCCTTCAACCATCATCGATTGGCCCGAGGCCCAGACCCACGACATCAGGTCGTTCTGGACACCGGACGGCGTTTGCAGCGACAAGGGCAGCACCCAGCCATACTGGTTCTTGTCGGCGTGGGTCATCTTCTTGGCGGCTTCGAGAAACTCCGCGCGGGTCGACGGCAGCTTGGTGACGCCTGCCTGGGCGGCGAGGTCCAGATTGACGAAGACCGGATAGACGAACGAAGCCACGGGAAACATCACCGCCTTGCCGTCCACCTTGATGATATCCGCGACCTGGGTCTTGTCGAACCCGCTCGCATCCATCATCGGGTTCATGTCGGCCAGCGCACCCTGCGCGTTCAGATTGTTCACCCAGGCGCCGTCGAGACCGACGACGTCGCTAAGCGTTCCGGTTGCGGCGCCGACCGAGATCTGGTCTCGCGTGGTCGCATAGGGACCGCTGACCAGCGTCACCTTGATGCCGGGGTTTGCAGCCTCGAAGTCGTTCATGATTGCCCTGAGCGAGCCGCCCGGCAATTCGGGCTCCCACCATTGGGTGAATTCCAGCGTCGTGTCCGCCATGGCGCCGGTTGCACCAAGCAACCATGCGGCCGCGGCTATTTTCAGCATCGCGGGTCGTATCCGAAACATCATTTTCTCCTCCTTCTTCAAGGTCGGCCGCACAATGCGGACGATCGTCTGTTCATTCAGAAGCCTTCTTGTATCTTCCGCAGGCACCTCGCTCCCGCCCGCGGTCTTCCGCAGATCTTCAGATCGCCAGATGCGTTTCGGGATCGAAGAAATGGAACTTGGCATCATCCACGGCCAACCGGATTTCCGAGCCGGAGCGGACGGCGCTGATCGGCTCGAACCTCGCCACCGCGTTCGACGCCAGGCCGAAATCGTCCACCGCATCCGGATCGCCGGAGTCCACCCGGACCGCGTCGATGTTCATGTGGACGATCTGTTCGGAGCCGAGTTCCTCGATCGAGGTCACCCTGGCCGGTATCGTCTGATACTTGCGACCGGATTCAAGGCTGCTGTCATAAAGATCCTCCGGTCTGATCCCGAACACGACCTTGCGCCCCGCATACGACCTCAAGGCCGGCCTGCGCACGAAGGCTGCATCCTGCAGCCGGACGGCGAAGTCGCGAAAAGCGAGCTCGCCGCCCTTCAGGGTCGCCTCGAAAAGGTTCATCGAAGGAGAGCCGATGAAGCCGGCAACGAAGGCGTTAACCGGCGATTCATAGAGCCTCTTGGGTGTGTCGACCTGCTGCAGCACACCGCCTTTCAACACCGCGACTCTGTCGCCCATCGTCATCGCTTCGATCTGATCGTGGGTCACGTAAATGGTCGTGACGCCGAGCTGCTTTTGCAGGCTGGTGATTTCGGCGCGCATTTGCACACGCAGTTTCGCATCCAGATTGGAAAGCGGCTCGTCCATGAGAAAGGCGGCCGGCTCGCGCACCATGGCGCGGCCCATGGCAACCCGTTGACGCTGCCCGCCTGACAGGTTCGCGGGTTTGCTGTCCAGCAAAGACGTCAGCTGAAGAGTTTTGGCGATCTCGTCCACGCGCTTCTTGCGCTCGGCCTTCGGCTTGCCTGCCAGCCGCATCGAAAAGGCGATGTTTTCGGATACCGTCATATGCGGGTAGAGCGCGTAGCTCTGGAACACCATCGCGATGTCGCGGTCCTTGGGCGGCATGTCGACGACGTCGACCCCGCCGATCCGAAGGCTGCCGCTGGTGATGTCTTCCAACCCCGCGATCATTCGCAACGCCGTGGATTTGCCGCAGCCGGAAGGCCCGACGAGGATCAAGAACTCGCCGTCCTTGACCGACAGGTTCAACTGGTCGATTGCGCGAAAACTGTTCCCGTAGGTTTTGCAGATCTTCTCAAGAATGACTTCTGCCATATTCCTGCCTCCACAAGTATAAGCCCTGATTTTTATGATTCTCCTGGGCTTGTGTTCGCCTGCGAAATGTTTCGTCGGATCGTTTCAGGTCATACTCCAGCATCCACATGCGCATTTTTCAGGTCGACTGCTGACGGCGCGTTCGCCGATGCCAGGAGTTGCGTGACCTGGTCCTCGGTCGGAAGCGCCTCGCGCCCGCCACGCCCCGTTATCGAAACGGCCGCCGCCGCGGCCGCGAATGCGATCCGGCCCGCGGTGTCGGCTCCGCGCGTCAACGCATGGGCATAGGCGCCATGAAAGCAGTCACCCGCGCCCGTGGAGTCGACGACCGCAACCCGGTGCGGGGGCAGGTGCCAGAGACCTGTCTCTTCACGGCCGCGATAGTACACACCCCTGCCTCCATCGGTCAGAACCACGGCGGATCGCGATGGCAACCACAAGGCATCGAGCATCTCGGCAGGCGATCGGCGCCCCGTGGCAGTCCGTGCAAAGCTAAGTGGAAGAATGAGATGGTCGCAGAGCGCGATCAGCCGTTCCGTGGCGGGACCGCTGCTCCATTCGATGTCGCCCAGGATCGCAAGGCCGAGATCGCGAGCCCGAGCCACGACATCCAGCGACCCGGTCGCATAGCTATCGACGATCAGGACGGTCGCGCGGCTGAGGATATCGTCCGGAAAGTCCGGAGCGGTGCCCAGCATCGCATCGTCGTCATACGCGATGAACCTTTCCCCGTCCGAGCCGACGGTGATCCGCGAGTGCACCGGGCGCGCGTCGGGATGGCGCGGCGCGAATGCGGTTTCAATACCGCTCGCCACGAGATCGAGCTGCACCGCGTCGTCCGAGGCACTGGCCAGCCATCCGACGAACCCGGCGGTTCCGCCGAGCCGCGCGACGGCGGCCAGCGCCGTCGCGACATTTCCCCCGAAGGCGCGGGTACTTTGCAGAACCTTACCCTTGCCCGCCGACAATGGCTGATCGACGTAGACGATGTCGTCGATCGCAATAGCGCCGAAGCCGAGGATCGAGGGGATGGTGGGCATCGTTCAGGCACCCGCCTTCGCCAGGGCGTCTTGCGCCGAAAGGCCGTCATGGATGACGCCGCGAAAGGCAAGCGCTGCCTTCTCCGGATCGCCGTGCCCCCAGAGATTGCGGCCGACCACGGCGCCGCGCGCGCCGGCACGGATGGCATCCGCCGTCTGCTGAAGCGCGCCGAGCAGCGTATCGGTCTTTGGACCGCCCGCGATGACAACCGGCACCGGGCAGGTCCGGACGGTCTCCCGGAACGACTCGAAATCCCCGGTGTAGCCGATCTTGATCACGTCGACGCCGGACTCGTAGCCGATGCGCGCCGCATAGGCGATCTCGTCGGGGGTGAAGACGATCTTTGCTCCGTCGGTGAAATCGCGAGGGTAGATATGCGCCACCACAGGCATGCCGTAGCGGGCCGCCGCATTCACCGAATCGGTCAGCCAGCGTATGTATTTGCCCTCCGTCGCGCCGCGCACCGGAATGGCCACGGCCAACGCATCGGCCCCCGCGCGCACCGCGTCCTCGGGCGTTGCGATCAACTCGCTGATGCGATCGTCCGCGGTGAAGCAGCCCGCCTGAATCACCAGGGAAGCTTTGCCCGCATATTGCGGCCACAGATGGCGCGCGGTGCCAGGCTGGATGCTGACGTAGTCGGGTTTGCCCGCCATGACGCGTGCGAGCGCACCCGGCAGGTCGGCAAGGCCGCCTTTGCGCACGTCGCCATAGCCGACGAAGTGGTCGACCGCGCCGCCAAAAAGGTTCCCCGATGGATGCGAGAAGAGGCGCGCGAGGCGCACCTTGGTTCCTAGGCTCATGAGTCCAAAATTCCCTGATCGGTTGATTTAAAAATGCTCGATCCAGTGTTTCCGAAAGAAAAAAGAAAAACAATCTTTCGAAAGCTTTCGAATCTGCATATTTCCGGTAAGGTGAGCCGAGGCCGGCGCGATTGCTCGGCGCAGGCAGGCAAGGGCCGGGCAATGTTGTCGGAGCAGAGACGCCAATCGATCCTGGGCGAGGTGCAACGCAGCGGACAGGTTCGCATCAAGGACCTGTCGGACGGGTTTGGCGTGTCGGAGGTCACGGTGCGCTCCGACCTCGAAATACTGGACCGCAAGGGACTGCTGACCAAGACCCGTGGAGGAGCGGTGACCCGGACTACCGATTCGACGACGGCCGCGTTCGCCCGCCGGATGCAAACGAACCTCGACGCAAAGAAGCGCATCGCCCGGGCGGCGCTGGACCTGTTCGAGGACAACCAATCGGTCATCTTCGACGGTGGCTCGACCTTGATGCAGCTTGCCATGCAGTTACCGCCGCTCAGCAATGTCGTGGTCGCGGCCACGGCCATGAATATCGTGCAGCATCTTATGCATCGTCCCGGGCTCGACGTTCATATGATCGGCGGCCGGGTCTATCCCGACACGGTGAGCACGCTGATCACCGATGCCGATACGGCTCTCGGCGGCCTGGTAGCGCACCAGGTCTTTGTTGGGGCGCATGCGATAGACTCGTCACTGGATGTGGTCGACGTGAACGAAGACATGGCGCGGACGAAGCGAAACCTCGTTCGCATGGCCCGGCGCGTTGTCTTGCTCGCCGATTCGAGCAAATGGGGCGTCAGCGGGACGTCCAAGGCATTTTCGCTGTCGGCCGTCGATGTGGTGATCACCGACGATGGCCTGCCCGGTCCAATACGCGGTGAGCTTGATAGGGTCGGGGCCAAGGTGATCTATGCCTGAAGCCGTCCCGGTCTCTGATGCGCGACGGAAGACGCGCATGACCCACGGGCTTCGCAGCGGCCGTCGGCCGTTTTTCATGCCGGTCATGTTCTCCTCCTCGCGCTGGCGGCCTCCCAATGCGCGCCAGAATTATCATAAGCTCTATAAAAATCTTACGCGCGTCAACATTTAAAATCCTGTATAGCGGATTGCGGGGGGGCGTGGGAACTGCAACGGTTCGTGCAGCATGCCCTTGGCTTCGGAGGAAAGCTGGAAATGCACGGAAAGTCAGAGACAAAGCTCGGCATCGGTGTCATCGGCTGCGGCAACATCTCGATGACCTATCTGCGCAATGCAGCTCTCTTCGGTGGTGTCGAGCTACGCGCCTGCGCCGACATTTCCGCTGACATGGCCGAGCTGCGCGCCAGCGAATACGGCATCCGAGCGATTGGCGTCGACACGCTGCTCGCCGACCCCGACATCGACCTCGTGCTGAACCTGACCATCCCGGCGGCGCATTTCGACATTTCGTTGTCAGCGCTCTCGGCGGGCAAGCATGTCTTCACCGAAAAGCCGCTGGCAACCTCTGCCGCCGACGGCCGCCGGCTTGTCGCCGAGGCGGCCAAGCGCGGCCTGCTGATCGGCTCGGCGCCGGACACATTCCTGGGTGCAGCCGGCCGCCGCGCGCGCCGGCTGATGGATGCCGGCGCCATCGGCAAGCCGGTGACCGGCACCGCTTTCATGATGGGGCGCGGCATGGAGCATTGGCATCCCAATCCGCAATTCTATTATCAGCCCGGCGGCGGTCCGGTGTTCGACATGGGTCCCTATTACCTGACCGTGCTGGTCAATCTGCTCGGGCCGGTCGAGCGCGTCATGGCGATGGCGACGCGCGGCCAGGAGGAGAGGCTGATCACGGCCGACGGGCCGTTCAAGAACACGACATTCAAGGTCGGCACGCCGACCAACATAATGTCGCTGCTCGAATTCCGCTCGGGCGCCACCGTCACCTTCGGCGCCTCATGGGATGTGTTCAAACACTCCAACCATCCGATCGAACTGCACGGGACCGAAGGCTCGCTCAGGCTGCCCGATCCCGACACGTTCGGCGGCACGGTCTCGCTGTCGGAACGTGGCGCCGACTGGGCCGATTTCGCCAGCGAGAGCGAACTCTACGGCGCCCGCAACTGGCCCTATGCGGCGCCCGACCGCGCCAATTACCGCATGCTCGGCGTCGCCGATCTGGCGCGCGCGCTGGCCACGGGCAGAAAGCCGCGCGCCTCCGGTGAGCTGGCGCTGCATGTGCTTGAGATCATGGAGGCGATCCTGGCTTCGGGCGAAAGCCGTGGCTCGGTTGCCGTCAACGGCACGGTCGACCAGCCGCCGCTGCTTGGCGAAGACGAAGCCGCAACCCTGCTTGCCTGACGGGAGATTCGTCCGTGACATCGCCACCGTCCCCGTCGACACTCGATCCGGAGGCCCGGCATGTGCTCGAGCTCGGCAGCCAGGCCGGCGCGCCGCCGTTCGAAACGGGAACGCCTGAGCAGGCGCGCCGTGCCTACAATGAAGGCTTCCCGACCCTGCAAGGCGAGCGCGAGCTGGTCGCGTCGATCAGCGAGCGCATCATTGCAGGACCCGGCGGTCCGCTGAGGCTCAGGATCTATCGCGGGCAGGGCGCGCCTTCGGCAGGCGCTCCGGCGCTGCTCTATCTCCATGGCGGCGGCTGGGTGATCGGCAATCTCGACTCGCATGACGAGATCTGCCGCTGGTTCGCCAACGAGGCAGTCGCTGTCGTCGTTTCCGTCGACTACCGGCTGGCGCCGGAACACAAGTTCCCGGCGGCAATAGAGGATTGCCGAGCGGCACTTGGTTACATGCAAAGCGCCGCGGACGAGCTCGGCATCGAGGCTGCCCGCATTGCGGTTGCCGGCGACAGCGCCGGCGGCAATCTCGCTACGGTGCTCGGCCTGCTCACGCGGGGGGACAAAAATCCGCCGGCAGCGCAGCTGCTGTTTTATCCCAACACCGATGCCGGGCAGACGACGGACAGCTATCGCCGCTTCGCCATAGGCTTTGGCCTGACCGCCTCGACCATGGCCTGGTTCCGCGACCATTATATCCGCAATGCCGCCGACATCGGCGACTGGCGTACCTCACCGCTGAAGGCGGAAAGCCTCGCCGGTGCGCCGCCCACCTTCATCGCCATCGCCGGTCGCGACATCCTCGCCGACGAAGGCGAGGCCTATGCCAGGCGTCTGCAGCAGGCCGGCGTGCCGGTCGTGCTGGAACACTGGCCCGGTCAGATCCACGGCTTCGTCTCGATGGGCCGTCACGGCCCGGCAGCGAGACAGGCGGTTGCCGCCGCCATTGCCGCGTGGCGAAGCTTCGATCCTGCCTTTGGAAAGGCTCAAGCGGACTGACGCATCACCAGGGCGGCGTCGAGGCTGACCTTCGGCGCGACGTTGGCCGTATCCTCGTTGAGCAAAGCGAGCAGTGTCTCGACGCTGCGCCCCGCCATGGCGGCAAAATCCTGCGCGATGGTGGTCAGTGCGGGGCAGGTGTAGCGGCTCAGCGGATGGTCGTCATGGGCGGCGATACGCAGGTCGCAATCGGCCTTGCGGCCGATCTTCAGCCCTTTCGCGAAGGCTGCCGCCATCACGCCGAAGGCCAGGCGGTCATTCGCACACAGTATGGTCTTGCCGGGCAGACCCCCGGTCTTGCCGGGCAGACCCCCGGTCTTGCCCGGCAGGCCGCTGGCCCCGAGCATCTGTTCCATCTGCTCGTAGCCGATGCGCTCGAAATCCCATGTGTAGTCTCGGGTGTTGCCGATAACCACCGGCTCCTGGCCAAGCTGACGCATCGCGGCGACGTAACTGTTCAGGCGCTCCGGCGAATTGTGATTGACATGCGGGATATCGAAATAGACCGGGGCGTCGCCGGAGCGGCAGAGATAGTCGACGATGGTCGAGACACTCTGGGCATTGTTGTTGCCGACAAAGGGCGTGCCGCCTTCGAGATAGGTATCGAAATAGACGACCGGCATTGTCTGGGTCAGCTTCTCCAGCGTGCGCCGGTCCGAGCGCAAGCCGAGCGGCGCGATCAGCGCGCCCGAAACTTTCAGCGACAGGATGGTACGTGTCGCCTCCATTTCGAGCTCGGTCGAGCCATGCGAGGAGATGACGATCGGCCAGTAGCCCTCGTCGCGCAGCCGAAGTTCGATGCGGCTGACCATTTCGGAATAGAAGGGGTCGGTGACCGTCGGTACGACAATGCCGATGGCGCGGGTGCGCTTGCGGTTGAGGTTGCGGGCAAACAGATTGGGCTGGTAGTCGGATGAGCGCAACGCCTCTTCGATGCGCTTGCGCGTTGCCGGCTTGACGCTGGTCGGATCGTCGAAATATTTCGACAGCGTCGGCCTGGAGACGCCGCAGGAGCGGGCGAAATCCTCCATCGTCTTGTGCGTCATCGGCATTCAATCCCTCGTCTGGCACGCGCCAGAACCTCGGTCATCCCTTGACGCTGCCCAGGGTCCTGCAGCCGGCGCGTCCGCCACGCAACGGCAGACGAAATTTACAGGAAACGTCAGTGGGTTCAACGCGCAATGACAGATTATACCGTGCGTAAATTTGTTCAATTGACGCGAAAATTGTCGCGCATCAAAGTCTCGGCCACAAAGAGCGCTGAAACAGTCCAGGCACCATGACACAACAGATCGATCGGCTTCTTTCCCAGCTTTATCAGCGGCTCGACGCCGCCGCGATTGTGATCGGCGATGCTATCGATCCGCGCTACAGCGACGACCTCTCCGGCAAGGGCGGCGGCCTGCCCGAACTGGTCTTGCGTCCCCGCAACGCCGCCGACGTCGCCGAAATCCTGCGCCCATGCAGTGGTATCGGCCAGAAGCTGGTCGTCCATGGTGGCCGCACCGGGCTGGCAGGCGGCGCGCGCGTGCAGCCGGGCGAAGCGGTGCTGTCGCTGGAGCGCATGACCGCGGTCGAAGCGCCCGACCGCGCCGCGGCAACCATCATCGCAGAGGCCGGCGCGCCGCTGCAAATGGTGCAGGAAGCGGCCGATGCAGCCGGCCTGATGTTCGGCGTCGATATCGGCGCGCGCGGCACGGCGACGGTCGGCGGCAACATCGCCACGAATGCCGGCGGCATTCGCGTGCTGCGCTACGGCATGTACCGCGCCCAGGTGCTGGGGCTGGAGGCCGTGCTTGCTGACGGCTCGATCCTGACTTCGTTGCGTGGCCTGGCCAAGGACAATTCGGGATACGATCTCAACCAGCTTTTCATTGGCAGCGAAGGCACGCTGGGCGTGGTTACTCGCGCCTGCCTGCGGCTGCATCCCAAGCCCGCCACCGAGGTTGCCGCCTTTTGCGCCCTTGGCTCGCTGGAGGCGGCGATTGCGTTGCTGGGGTTGCTCAAGCAGCGGCTCGGTCCCTTGCTGTCAGCCTATGAGGTGAATTTCTCGCCGCTCTACGGCTCCATGATTGCCGGCATGGCGGCGCCGGCGCCGCTGCCTGTCGGCGCGCCCGTCTATGTGCTGGCCGAGATCCAGGGCAGCCAGGCCGAGCTGGACGGCGAGCGTTTCGCTTCGGTGCTGATGCAGGCGGTCGAGGACGGCATCGTCGCCGACGTGGTCGTCTCGCAGTCGCCGCGCGAATTCCGTGCGCTATGGGATGTGCGCGAAGAGGCCAACCGCTTCCTGTTTGCGATCGAGGGCATGATCGGCGTCGACATCAGCATCCCGTTGGCGACCATGGCGGGTTTCCTGCGCAACGCCGAAGCCGCGATCCACGCCGTCGACAGCCGCGCCGAGATCTACGTCTTCGGCCATCTCGGCGACGGCAATCTGCACTATCAGGTCGACACCACGGAACCGGCGGCCGCCTATGAGATCATCTATCGCGGCGTGGCGGCATGCGGTGGCGCCGTCTCGGCCGAGCACGGCATCGGCCTCGACAAGAAGAAATGGCTGAACCTCGTGCGCAGCGACGCCGAAATATCAGCCATGCGCCGGCTGAAGGTGGCGTTCGATCCGCACAACATTCTCAACCCAGGGCGGATTTTCGATATCTTTTGATCGCCAGGAGAATCTAGCTTGCAACTGGCGAGAGCAGCGCGTGTAAGTCGACCGTTATCATCTGCTCGACGCCGTCCAGAGTCATATTTCCCGCGACATAGACGATGATTGCCAGACCGAGCCAGCCGATCCAGCGATACCTGGCAAGCAGCGCCGCCACCAGCGTCGAGGCGACCGCCATCAGAACCACCGACAGGATGAGACCGAACACCAGCGCATTCATGTCGTGGGCGGCGGCGCCCGCCACGGCCAGCACATTGTCCAGCGACATCGAGACATCGGCGACGACGATCTGCAGGATCGCGGTGCGCAGCGCCTTGGCCGGCCGCGCCGTCGCAAGTGCTACGGCTTCAGTGTCGACGTCCTCGCCGTCGCCGGCCGAGCGCAACTCCTGGAACATGTTCCAGCACACCCAGAACAAAAGCATGCCGCCGACCAGCATGATCCCCGGAATTTCCAGCAGTTGCACCGCGATCACCGCAAAGACGACGCGGATCACCGCCGCCGCGGCAATGCCGGCGATGATCGCCTTCTGCCGCAACGCCTTGGCGAGGCCTGCGGCCGCCATGCCGATCACCACGACATTGTCGCCAGAGAGTACAAGGTTGATGGTGATGACTTCCAGATAGGCGGCGACAGTCGTCTGGTCGAAACTCATAAAGCGGTCTCCCCGGAAGGCTCCGGCTGGTTGCGGGCGCATCGGACCGATGTCTGCGCAAACGCGAAGACAGCTGATTTGAGTGCAGCCCGGTATTGAAACAAGACGCCAGCGCGGCCAATCGGTCCTCATCCACGGGAATTCATCGCCGGGTCGTGATTTCCGACCAGAAATGCCCGTCCCAGAATGCCCATCATGGAAGGAAGACAAAAGCGTTCCGCTTGCCTATCAATATTGCCGACCAAAGGAGAGACGAGCATGAGCAAGACGGCACTGATTTTCTGGGGCGGATGGGAAGGCCACACGCCGGCTCGCAGCGCCGCTGTCGTCAGCGAGATATTGACCGGGCATGGCTTCGAGGTGCGGATAGAAGAGGGCACATCCGCGCTCGCCGATCCGCAGCTCCCGGTCATCGATCTGATCGTGCCGGTGATCACCATGTCGACGATCGAGAAACCGGAGCTGCAAAACCTCACCGCCGCCGTCAGCGGCGGAACCGGCCTTGCCGGCTTCCACGGCACAATGGGCGACAGTTTTCGCAACGAGCCGGCCTATCAGTTCATGACCGGCGGCCAATGGGTCGCGCACCCCGGCGACATCATCGACTACCGTGTCGACATCATCAGCGACGATCCGATCGTCAGGGGTATCGAGGGTTTCGCCTACCATTCCGAGCAGTATTACATGCATGTCGACCCGAGCAACGAGGTGCTGGCGACGACGACGTTCAGCGGTGAGCATCTCGACTTCATCGACGGCGTCGTCATGCCCGTGGTCTGGAAGCGCCGCTACGGCAAGGGCCGCGTCTTCTTCAGCGCGCTCGGCCACACCGCGGATGAGTTTTCCGTCCCGCAAATGCGCACCATCTTCGAGCGTGGGGTGCTGTGGGCCAGCCGGTAACCGGGGCCTGTCCGAGCAAGCAACGGCGATATCACGCCTCCGCTACTCGCTAAGCCGCGGCTAACGCTCTATGCTGGCTGAGGTCACGGCGTTCGACCGCCGTCATCGCAACTGAAATGTGTTGTCACGGGGGACATGCATGTTCGGGGTCGTCGGATTAGTAAGGCATGGAAAGTCGTCGCAGCGCTGGCGTCCGCCCGCTCTGGTGGTCGTGGTGTTCGGTCTGTTGCTGCTTGCGCCGCAGGCGGCCAACGCGCAGCTGAACTGGACGCTCGATCCGGCGAATTCGACACTCACCTATCAATCGGTGAAGAAGAACACCATTGTCGAAACCAACAAGATCAGGAACCTCTCGGGCACGCTGACATCGGATGGCGCCGCCAAGGTCACGTTCGACCTCAACTCGGTCGACACCGGTATCGACCTTCGCAATGTCCGCATGCGCTTCCTGTTCTTCGAAACCTTCAAATTCCCGACGGCGGAAGTGACGGCGAAAGTCGATCCCGCCGCTTTTGCCGATCTCGCCACCAAACGGCGCATGAGCGCGCATATCCCGTTTCGCCTGAGCCTGCACGGCGTCGACAAGGACCTTGAGGCCAATGTCGTGGTCACTATGATCACCGACAGCATGGTGTCGATCGCCTCGGAGGCGCCGGTCGCCGTGCATGTCGAGGATTTCGGCCTGTTGCCCAACATCGAAAAACTCCAGCAGGCGGCCAATGTCAGCAGCATCGTCCCGACGGCTTCGGTGTCGTTCGACTTCGTCTTCACCGCTGACGGGGCCAAGCCTGCGGCCACGCCTGCCGTCGCGGCCGCAGCCCCAGCCGATGCGGGGCCGGTCGCCACAGATGCAGGCAAGACGTCCTTCAGCGACGATGAATGCCTGAACAGGTTCGAGGTGCTGTCGCGCACCGGCGCCGTCTATTTTCGCCCAGCCAGCGCTCGGCTCGATGAAAAGAGCCGCCCACTGCTGGCCGAGGTGGTCGGCGTCGTCGGCAAATGTCCGAAACTGAAGGTCGAGGTTTCGGGCCATACCGATTCCGACGGCTCGCCGACGGCCAACAAGAACCTGTCGGAACGGCGCGCCAAGGCGGTCGCCGACGCGATCATCGCTGCGGGCATTCCATCGGCGCAGATCACGGCTTCCGGCTATGGCGAGGAAAAGCCGGTGGCGCCGAACGATACGCCGAAGAACAAGGCGCTGAACCGGCGGATCGAGTTCTCCGCCACGCCGCTCTCCAACTAAGCCGGTCCTTAACTGAGAAGGCCCGTCAACCGAAAAGGAATCCGGTGCGTTTGGACATGATTGCAAGTTGCGGCAACTTCATGCGCGGCATCGGCCTCGCCGTGCTGGCGCTTGCGTTGACCATGACCATTACCATGACCGCGGCCAGTGCCGAACGCCGCATCGCCCTGGTGCTCGGCAATTCCCACTACCGGAACGCGCCGGTGCTGCCCAATCCGGTGAACGATGCGCAGGCAATGTCCGATCGCCTGAAGGGGCTGGGCTTCGAAATCGTCTCCGGCCTCGATCTCACCAAGGCGCAGACGCAGGAAAAGATCGCGCAATTCGCCAGGCAGGTGCGTGGCGCCGATATCGCGCTGTTCTTCTATGCCGGTCATGGCCTGCAGGTCTCGGGCAGGAATTACCTGCTGCCTGTCGATGCGGCGCTGGAGGACGAGACCTCGCTGGACTTCGAAGCCGTGCAGGTGGATTTCATCCTGCGGCAGATGTCGCGCGAGACCAGCATCAGGCTGGTGTTCCTCGACGCCTGCCGCGACAACCCGCTCGCCGATGTGCTTGCCAAGGAGACCGGCGGCGACAGCACGGCAAGCAGCGGCCTTGCCGAAATACCGATCGAGAATGGCGGCGCCGGCACGCTGGTCGCCTTCGCTGCCAGTCCCAACCAGCTCGCCTATGACGGACCGGGCGAGCACTCGCCGTTTTCGGCGGCGCTGCTTGCGCATATCGGCGAGGTCAACGTCTCGATCACCGAAGCGATGAACCGGGTTACGTCGGATTTGTTCAAGGCCACAGCCGGACGCCAGCGGCCCTGGATCAACGTTTCGCTGGCCACCGATGTCGTGCTTCACAAGGTCGATCTCAAGGCGCCGCTGATCGTCGGCGATTCCGGCGCGGCTGCGCCCGAAGGCGATACGCAGGCGCGCACCGGCGCGGCCGCCAGTCCGCCGGGTACGGACGCCGGCGAGCAGGCGCTGGAACAGCTGCGTGAGGAAATTCCGAAGCTGGGCTCGGACGCGCCAGTCCTTTTCGACGTTCCGGTCAATTTCGGCGACCCGGCGATCGACGGCAAGAGCATCGCCCAACTCATCCAGGGCAAGCCGCACTTCAGTCCGGTCGAGGGCCTGGAAAAGTCCGTCTGGGACAACCAGTGCAGCAACTGTCATCAATGGACCGAGGAGCGGCTGTGCGACCAGGCCAAGACCTACGTCACCAATGATGTCTCGGTGTTGCGCCTGCAACACCCGCTGGGCACGCGCTTCAAGGTGGCACTCGGCAAATGGGCGCAAAACGGCTGCAAATGAGACCGCCAACAATGGGTTGGATCAGATTTCAATGAAATCTCATCACGATCCAGAGCAATCAGGCTCGGCGCAGCGCCTCGGTTCCGGCCAGATGGATGCCCATCTCGACAAAGGCGGTGAGCACGGAGAAACGGTCCGCCACCGCAACCCGCGCCAGTCCGGCCAGTATGCCGGCATTGACGGCATGCGCAGCCGGCAGCGGCCGCAGCCTCGACCCGTTGGTCTGCGGCGTCAGGCCATTGATGTGCCGTTGCGCCGCTAGCGCGATCCAGCCGGCAGGCGTGTGCTGCTGCGTCATCGCCGCCCCGGCGACAGCCTCCCGGCGGCTTGCATTGTTGGGGTCGCCGACCCAGTCCTGGATCAGGGCCAGCGTTGCGAGATCCTGCTCTTCGAGCAGCTCGGTCAGATGCCCAAGGCACTCATGGCCCCACCAGATTGCGGCCCGGTCAGGCAGGAGATAGGCGCAAAAGGTAATCGCTTCCTCGGGGATGCGCCCGGCCATCAGCCGGCGGCAGAACTCGAGCGAGGGTTGGTCGGTCGGAACGGCCGTCATGTCCCGGGCGACAGCCGTGTTCGCGGCGAAGAGATCGCGTGCGGTCTGGAATCGAAGCCCGTTGACCATCGCTGCTGTTATCCTCCCCCAGCCCTCACTCAACCCGCCTGCGAGGCGCGGGTCAAGTCTGTCGACCACCACATGTCCATGACGTTGTTCACAGACAAACGCCTCACGGTTTGGTATATTCCACAGCCGACCGTGATCTCGACAGATCATTGTCGAACAGGAAGAGTTGGCCCGGATCCATGGATCGGGCCTGAGTGAAAATCGGATGCTCGAAACGGGAGTAACCGTTATGCAGCGGCACATTTCAGTCTTGGCATTGGCGACCGTGCTTTTCTCGACTCACGTCTATGCCGACCCACTTCAGAAATCGGAAGACATTGTGAAGTTCTTTGCCGGCACGATCGATCACGGCGCGGCACGCGGGATTTGTGTCGGCACCGAGGACGAGTGCAAGAGCAAGACCGGCCAGAAAGAAAAGCCTCCGGAGAAGACCGGCCTCGATATGCTGATCAATTTCAGCCTGGATTCGTCCGAGCTCGACGCCAAGGCGCGCAGCGAACTCGACGAATTTGCCAAGGCGCTGAAGGACGATCGGCTGAGCAAGCTGTCCTTCGTCGTCGAAGGCTATACCGACGCATCCGGCTCGGCGACCTACAATGAGGGGCTGTCGCAGCGCAGGGCGCAATCGGTCACCGCCTTCCTCGAATCCAACGGCATCGAATCCACCCGCATCAAGGCGGTCGGTCTCGGCGAGGCCAATCCACGCAATCCCGATCCCTACGATCCCGTCAACCGGCGGGTCGAGATGCGGATCAAGGCGCAGTAGCTTCGCCGGCTGCGTCTTCCGGCCGTCGTCAAACACAACGCCGCGCGTCCAACGGACACGCGGCGTTTTTATTGTTTGACATGATCGATCAGTTCTTGAGCACGCCGCCGACCGCTACGCCGGTGCCGAAGATCAGCGCCTTGGTCAGGAAATCATTGTTGTCCCGCGGCGGCGGCTCATCCTCGCGCACGACCTCCCGGTTGCGCCTTTTCTGCACGAACTGCTGCTGTCGGCGCGGCTTCTGGGCGTACTGCTTCTTGCGTGGCTTTTCCGCCACCGGCTTCAGCGTGCGGGCCTTCTGCACCATCTGTTTTTTCGGCTTGTCCACGCCGGCCTGGTCGGCCTCATGCTTGGCACGCACGGCCTCCATCATCGGATCCGTCTGGATAACCAGGAATGCCAGTTGCTCGCGCGTCAGGAAGGTGGTCGGAGGCAGCCCGTTCCCCTCTTGCCAGTCGCCGATCGCTTGCCGGGTCTTGGCGCCGATATTGCCGTCAACGCGGCCAAGCTCGTTGCCCAGCGCCTCGACGCGCAATTGCAGGTCGATGCGGCCCTGGCGATCGAGACCGATCGCGTTCTCCGTCGCCTCGGTGCCCAGCACCTTCTTCATGTCGTCCGAAATGCCGACCGAGGTGCGCACGGCAGAACCCGAGTTCGCTTCGTCGGCATCGAGCGCTGCCACCTGCCGTTCCTGGGCTTTCGGATCGTTCAGCGCATCGATGTTGAGCCGCGCCACCGTGGCGAAGCGGCCATTCGGGAACTGTTCGAGATAGGCTTCGTAGAATGGCGCGGTGTTGCGCTTCGAGGCCTCGTCCCAAAGCCGCTGCTCGACTTCCCACGAAGGCGGTTCGCTGGTGACGGGGGCAGGGGCGGGCGCTGTCGCGGCGTTCGCGTCGTCGGCGGCCGGTTTTGCCACCGGCACGGCTTCGGCGGCCGGTTTGCCAAGGAAAACCTCGCGGCCCAGCGATGCGTTGTGCCATGGCCGCTGGCGGCCTTGCGTGGTCTCGGCCACTTCGCCGCGCACCCGCGTCAGCGCGCTCTGGATCTCGATGCCGGGTTCGGTCAGGTGCCTGGCGAGCGCGGTCGAGTAGGGGCTGTCGACGCCGTTGCCGTCAAAGGCGATGGCGCCCGGGTCGGTGGCATAAGCAATCAGGATGCCGCCGGTGCCGACGCCCTCTGATTTAGGGTCGATCGGCGCCAGGCCGGTGCCCAGCGCGGTGGAGCGGGTCTTCGGCATCGCGGCCGCCAGTGTGCGTGCCAGCGGATTGTCGCGGCAGGCATCGAGGATGATGACGCCGACCGCCGGGTCGGGTGGCAATGCGGCCATGAAGTCGTCGATCTGGACGGTGCGGGTCTTGAGATAGGCAGGTGACGTCAGTTCGGCGTCGACCGGCATCAAAAAGTTCTTGCCGTCGACCTGCATGCCGTGGCCGGCATAGAAAATGACGGCGAGGTCGGCATCGTAGGACTGCTCGGTGAATTTGCTGATCAGGCTGTGCATGCCGGCATTGTCCTGGTCGACGCCCTCGATCACCTCGAAGCCGGCATTGCGCAGCGTCGATGCGATGAGATGCGCGTCATTGGCCGGATTGGGCAATTCGACGGCATGGACGTATTTGCTGTTGCCGATGACCAGCGCGACGCGTTTGACGCCACCGGCATCCGGCGCCGCCGCCTGGACGGTGCCAAGCGCGGTCAGCATTAACAGAAAAAATCCGCTCAAAAGGACGGCAAACGCTTTCATGGGATCGGCCCTCCGCCCCAATGGGGCGCGTTATTGATGGCTGCGCATGCTAAATTTCACCAGCGACTGTATCGCTTCTGCCAAAATGGCTGTTGGGCGTATGTGATCCCAGCCACAGTTTTGGTTCACAAGGACCCAAAAACCTTCCCAAATATCCGCAAACATACCATTCGCCGGCCTCAGAACCAATCGGCTTGGCGAAAGCCGGGGCGAACTGCCAGCTCTAGCCCGGCTCAAGAGTATTTTGGATCGAGCCGACCAGTGCCGTTATCGCCTGCTTGTATTTTTGGAACTCCGGCGATGTCTGGCGGACTTCCGTCGTCGTCTGCTGGCCCGCATCGGTGGTGGCGGGCGTCGGCAATTTGCGGCCCATCTTCCGTTCCGCCCAGTCGACGACGTAGCTGGCGGTCTTGCCGGCAAGAAACGGGTTGGCCTGGATAACGGACGAGCCGAGCACGGCGCTCAACTGCGCCGATCCCGGCGACGCCAGCACCTGATGGGCGCCTTCCATACCGAGGAAATGGCAGAGATAGAGCCGGCCGGCGGTGATCTGGTGGCCACGCGCCTTGAGATAGGCTTCGCCCTCGCGCGCCAGATTGCGCACCATCTCACGCGAGATGGTGGCGTCGTAGCGCAAAGCGAGCAGGTCTGCGGTCGACAGCGAGCGCGCCAGTTCGGGACGATAGGTGTTCATCATCCGGATCCAGGTCTTGGATATGAACTGGCCGGCGCCTGTCGCCGAAGACAGCGGGTTCTTGGCCCGCGCGCTACCGCCCGATTCGACGTGGACGATACGGTCGGTCAGCGTTTCGACGGCGGGATCGCTGGAAGTGACGGCGATTGCAGCGGTCACTGTTCCGAGCGGATCGATCGCCTGACCGCTTTGATAGAGTTCGAAATGCAAATGTGGCCCGGTCGACAGGCCGGTGGTGCCGATATAGCCGATGATGTCGCCGGCCTTCACCTTGGTGCCGACACCGCTGGCAATGGCGAATTTCGACATATGCGCGTAGCGCGTCTCGCGGCCGCCGCCATGGGCGATCTTGACCACATTGCCGTAGCCGCCGCCGTCGCCCTGGAAGATGATCTCGCCGTCGAAGGCTGCGGCGATCGGGGTCCCCACGGGTGCTGCCCAGTCGACGCCCTTGTGGATGCGAACAACGCCCAGGATCGGATGCTTGCGTGGCCCGAAGGTCGACGTCATGACACCGTTGACCGGCGTCACCATGCCCTTGGCCACCGTCAGCGAGCGCACCTGGTCGTCGCCCGAGACGCAGGAAAACTGGCCGTCGCTCTGCTGGAAAACGAAACAATCGAGGCTCTTTTGCGTGCCTTGGATGCCGACATAGAGCACCCGTCCGTCGGTCTCGTTCTTGCCGCGCGGCGTCTGCGAATAGATCAGCACAAGGCGCTGGTCCTCGCTGGCGAAAGCATCCAGATCCTTTCCGCGCGACAGATACATGATGGCTTCGCCGATGATGCCGCTCGGCACATTGTTGCGGGCCGCCGTCGAATAGATCGCGTCGAGCAGGCGGTATTGCCGTTTCTGCGTGCCTTCGGTCTCGGCGCCCGAATAATTGAACAGGTCCTCGCGCACCCACGGGTCGACGCCCGACACGAAGGCACCGGCCGCGTTGCGTGTCAGCGTGCCGACAAAGACGTTCCTGGCGTAGATCGAGACCTGCATCAGCGACATCGTCGTGGTCTCGCGCGTCGGCCTAAAGCCGCGCATCGCCACGACATAACCAGGCTGCAGGCCGTTCTTGTCGAACAGCGCCTTCAGCGCCTCGCCGGCAAGCTTTGCGTCGTCGGCGGAAAAATGCGCATCGAGCGCCACGCTGTCCAGGCTGCGGTCATTGAGGATTTTCACGAAAATGTCCTGGGTCGCCTCGAAGCGCTGGTATTCCGAGCTGACGGTGGCAACGCTGGTGTTGTTTTCGACCGGTGTCTTCTGAAAGGCGGGGAGTGCCGCTTCGCCCTCATCGATGGTCTCGCCCCAGCCGGCCTCGGGGTCATCGGCCGCCGCCGATGCACCCGGAGCAGCCTGCGGGTCAGGAGCTGGGCCGGAGGCCGCCGGAGCCCCGTCCGCGCCGGGCGATGGTTGAAGATCGTTCTGCAGGTCATTCTGCGGATCGTTGGGTTCGGCGGGTGGCGCGACCGCGGTCTTCCGCTGCGCCTGGAAGAAGGCGAAATCCTCCTGCGTCGAGGGGATCGTCGTCATGAATTTTTCGCTGGCGCTCAGCATCACGTCGGAGAGAACCATGATCTGAGGGGAGATGCCGGCCTGGTCGAGCTCCGTCGGGCGCGGCATCCCGCGGCTCTTGGCGGCGCCCGCCTCCGGCGCCAGTGTGATCCACATCGGGTCGCCGGCAAGGTCGATGATGGCCGGCACGTAGACCGATGCGTCGGCCGGCACGTCGTCCGAGCCTTCGACGGCATGCAGTTCCTCGTCCTCGTCGCCGAACGACCAGTAGTCGGCGGTAAGATAGAAGCCGGTGGCAATCGCGGCGAGGACGATTGTCGCCAGGCCAGCCGCCAGCCCGAGCCAGATCCTGCGCCTGCGTAGCGCGGCGCGCGCCTGCTTCTTTGCCTTGAAGCTGGTGTCGATGCTGTGCGTCACGGTGCGCTTCCGGTCAGGAAGAAGGTCCAGCGCACCTGTTCCTGCGTGTCGACTTCGAGAAACTTCGCCGCGATATGGCCGCGCTGCCAGCATTCATCGATGCCGCGGATCGAAAACCGCCGCCGCTCGATGCACATGTCGGTGGAGCCTGCCAGAATGGCGTGGCCGAAGACATCCGTCGCGTAGATGTAGATGTAGCGGTTGGTCAGCTCCTCGCGGATGACGTTGACGCATTGATTGGCGCCGATGGTCCACCAGCCATCGGTCTGGTCGGCATCGTCGACCTTCTGACCGACGGCAAGATTGACGACGTCGAGCGTCTGGTTGCAGACGGTGAATTCGGCGCGCGCCTGCCCGGTGGAAAGAAGCGCCAGCAACAGCGTCGCGACCGCGCTCGCGGCGAGCTTCACGCGCACGTTCCGGGCAAGCAGGACGGGATCTCGGCGACGGCGTTGCATCGGCGTCGGTGCTAGCCGCCGAGGCGGAAATATTTGGCGGTCGCCGAAAATGCCGAACTCCTGGCGCCGATCTCGTCGAGTATCCTGGGCAACAGCACCGAGGCCGGCGTCGGCGTTGTGAAGTCCGCCGCCTTAATGTCCTGCGGCCCGGTGATCACCATGATGATCTGCGGCAACGCCTTGCCAGCCGCCTTGTCGGCGGCGCCGAGCCCGATCGGGATCGAGAAGGTCGCCTTGTCGGCTTGTACGACAACATGGTCGTCGAGGTTGAAGGCGATGCCCCTGTGGTCGATCAGGAACACGCTCGACACCAGCCCGCCATGCGTCACCAGCGTGCCGTCGATCGGCGAGCCGTCCGGCACCGATGTCTGGTCGAGGACAAGCTGCGGCCTGTCGGCCGTGCTCGCGCCCATGAAACGCAGGAAGCCGGTGATCCCGCATTGCGGGGGCTGGATAAGGCGGACGCTGATATCCGGCTCGACATGGAACTTCGCCTGGAATTCCCCAAGCAACTGTTCGAAGGGTGGCACCGACGTGCCGAAGCCCTCGATCGCGACACCCTTGTCGGCGGCCGACGTCACCGTCGCAAAAAAACAGTCACCACCATTGAAGGCGCGTACCCAGGTGACCCGCTCCGCGGCCGCATCGGCCGGTGGCGGCACCTCCGGCTTGGGCACGTTCATGGCAATGTCGGGCTCTGCCGGCTTGTCGGCCTGCTCGCCGCTGGCGATATCGGGCCGGCTTGGGTTGGGCTCTGCGGTCGTTTCAGGCGCCTGCGTGTCCGGCTTGGGGGCCAGCGTGTCCGGCTTGGGCGCCTGCGCCTTGGGCTCGGGCGGTTGAGCGGTGGGTTGCGGCGCCGGTGCTGTGGGCGTGGGTGCCTGGGCCGTCGGTTCAGGTGTTTGCGTGGCCGGCGCTGTCGCCTTGGGCTCTACCGGCGGACTGACAGGCTCGGGGTTCTTCGCGGCATCGGACTGTGACGGGCCGGATGGCGGTTGCAGCGCGACGGTCTTGTCGGTTGGTGCGGCCGGCTGCGGGGCCGTAGCGCTCGACGCGACTGGCGGCGTCGGCTGCGGCTCGACCGGCGCTTTGGCCTGATCTTCAGCCGCAGTCTCCGCTGGTTGCGGCTGTGGCACCGTCTTCTTGGCCGGCGCAGTGTCCGGAACGGGCTTGTCAGCGACGATCGGCTTTGTCAGTTCGGGTTGGAGCGGCTTCCCGGTGTCGGTGACGCGAGGCCGGTCTCCGAATCCCACGATACCCGATGCATAGAGCCCTCCAAGCGATACCACGGCCACCGCCGACAGCACCGCGATCGTCAGATTTCTGCCTGTAGTAGCACGCTTCGGCAGTGTGCTTGCTCGCTTGGGAGTTTCAGCAGCCGGTTTCGGCTGCGACAGGTGCGCTGGGCGCACGTGCGGCACGAAAGACAGCTCCGCCGTGGCGCTTGGTGGGGCCGAACCGAAGCCTTGGGCCGGCGAGTCCCCGACCTTCGAGACAGGCCCTTCGGTCTGCCCGGTTCGCGGCAGACCGGGCCGGGGCGCGAGCGACGCCGGCGGCAAGGTCGCGTCGCTGTCGTCGCGCGTCAACCGGGCGATTTCGGCCATGCTGGCCGGTCGATCATCCGGGTCAGGCTGCAGCATCGCTTCGACGATGTCCCTGAAATCGGCATCGATGCCGGAGAGATCAGGGACGGTCCGCCGTTTTTCGACGATCTCGTATTGCGAGCCGCCCATATCGATCGGCTTGCCGCGCAGCGCCGCCGCCAGCACCAGCCCCAGGCTGTAGATGTCGGACTGTTCGCTGACCTCGCCGCCATAGAGCCCGAGCTGCTCGGGGGAGACGTAATTGTATTTTCCGGCAAACTTGCCGCCGATCAGCGTCTCGCCACCGACCGCGGCCGATCGCGCAATGCCGAAATCGATGATCTTTGCCCGCTCGACCCGGCCGCCCGGCAGGATGATGTTGTCGGGCGACAGATCGCGGTGGATGGCGCCGGCCTGGTGCACGGCGCTCAGGCCCGAGGCCAGCCGGTGGCACAGTTTGCGCACATCCGGAGTCGCCATCGCCCCGCCGCGCATGACGTCGTACAGCGACTGGCCGTCGACGAATTCCATCGCCAGATAGGGCCGCCCGATGCCGGGATCTATGGTGAAGACGTGGTAGCGCACGACCGCGTCATGCGACAGATGGTTGAGGATCGAGGCTTCCTTGCGAAACAGCGACAGGATCGTCTGATCGCGGGCGAATTCCGGCAGCACGATCTTGATCGCGACATGATCGCCGGTCTGGATGTTGTGGCCGCGATAGACTTCGCCCATGCCGCCCGACGCGATGCGTTCGTCGAGCTCGTAGATGCCGCTGAGCTGCGTGCCGACGCTGGTATCCGCCATGTTGGGCAATAGCCGGGTCTTGTCGTCGGAGCTCATCGGTCGCGGCCTTCTGCTCGGGACAGGCCATTGCCTTTGTCTCTGATCTTGACCAGAACGATGGTGACGTTGTCCGTGCCGCCGCGCTCAAGCACCATGGAAAGTAGCTTTTCGCAGGCAGCCTGCGGCGCTGCCGAGAGCACTGCAGCCGCAATCTCCGCGTCACTGACATGCGCCGTCAGGCCGTCCGTGCTGAGGATGAAAATGTCGCCGGCAAGGGTCTCTCCCTGCTGGAAGTCGATGGCGATTTCGTCGTTGACGCCGATGGCGCGGGTGATGACGTTGCGGCGCGGCCAGTTCTCCGCTTCGGCCGCGCTGATCGCGCCGCTGTCGAGCAGTTCCTGGACCTCGGTGTGGTCGCGCGAAATCTGCGAGATCGCGGCGTTGCGCACGAGATAGACGCGGCTGTCGCCCGACCACAGGCAGGCGAACCTGCCGTCCATGGCCAGCAGTGCGGCAACGGTGGAGCCGATGGTCACGCCGCGTGAGCGCGAAATCCGGCGGATCTCGGCATGCGCCCGGTTCAGCCGATCCTCAAAGCGGGCGCGCAGATCCGGCGCCGAACTGGCGATGCCGATCGTCGCCAGATGCTCGACAATGCTTGCCGAAGCGACTTCTCCGGCCTCGTGCCCGCCCATGCCGTCGGCCACCACCCAGAGGCCGATCCGCGGCTCGACCAGGAAGCTGTCCTCATTGTGGTCACGAACGCAGCCCTTGTGGCTCACGCCGTAGCTCTCAAAGGCGGCATCGTTCACTTGCCTACGCTCCGCAACGCCTTGGCTGACGTGCCTGGCCAGTCTGCCACAGCCCCATTCATTAGAGTATCGAAATCTAAGCCGCTGATGACGGACCGTGTGGTGCCGCCGCTGTCTCTGCGTCCTGCAATCGCTGGTCCTGCCATGCAATTCCCCATCAGAAAGCCTTCGGACAGCTGAACGCGGAAAGCGCCGGCAGCGTGAATGGGTTGCCGTCCTCCCCGGTCTTGATCGTGTAGGCGACATCCCGTCCGCCGATGACGAAATGCGCTTCGAAACTATCGCCATTGGCGGTGACCTGCCCCTTGTCCAGCAATCGTTTCAAAGCCCAGGGACCGTCGAACTTGATTGCGGACTCGCGGCCGGGCAGCTCCGGCGTCAGGCTGAGACTGGCCGAACCGGTCTTGCCCGGCCACGGAATCAGTCCCGGCGTGTTGCCGGCCTGGGTGGCCTGCAGCACCTGGCCGTCGATATTGAGCAGCGCCATGTCGGCATCGCCATGCAGCGACAGCGGCGTGAAGGTGATGTTGATCGACGGCACCGGCCCGCCGAGTGGAAAGAAAGCCGCGCGGATTTGTGCCGCGAGCTGAAAGTTCTTCAGCGTCGATTTCGCCAGATTGCGGCCGAACCTGGTGTCCTGCTTCCAGTCCCAGTCCTGGCCGCTCATGTCGACCAGCGACGCCAGGTTCTGCGCGAAGAACCGGTCGAGAACCCCGCCTGGAGAAAACAATCTGGCAAAATCCGCCATGGCGACATCGTCGGTACCGGCGGGGGCGAATGGAAAGCGCCCGGCAATCATCTCTTCGCACGGACGGCCGACGGTCTCCTCCAGCATCTCGTTGAGATGCGTGGTCGATGTTTCGGCGACGGTGCCCTCGAAATCGTCCGCCGCCGCGCTCACCATCCTGGCCAGCGCCTTCGGCAGCCGCGAGGCGTTGGCGCGTAGAGTCGATATCTGCAGCTGCAGATTGGCGTTGGCCTGGTCCGTCTGGGCGGGGACATCGGCGGCCAGCCGCACGCTCTGATAGATTTCGCGGAAATTCTGGGTCAGGGCGTCGAGCGGCCGCTGCCCCGGCGCCCCGGCCACCAAAGCCTGGAAAGACCGGAACTGGGCTTCGATGTTGGCGCCGGGATCCTGGTTCTGGGTGCTGACAAAGGCGGTCCCGGCCCTGCTCTGCGATTTGCGCGCCGCAATCTCGATGCCGATGCGGGCGAGGCCCTTGGCGCGCGCGGCGATTTCCTGGTCACTGTCTTGAGACGGCGCAGCCGGATTGCGCTCTTGAGTCAAAGCTGTTTCGCGCGCGATCGCCTCGAACAGCTGCATCAGCGGCGAACTCGGTGATCCCGCTGCGGACAGCGCCAGATATTGCGGTTTGTCGGCGGCCATTGCCTTGAACTTCAACCTGTCGAGCACCTCGTTCCACGCCGCCGCAAAACTCTTGCCATAGCGGTCGAGAAGTTCCGAGCCGAGCTTGAGCAATTCCTGGTCGAAGCCGCCTTGCTCGCCGCTCGAGCCGATCACCCATTGATCGTCGACCAGCGCCTGCGCGCTCCTGGCAAGTTGCGCCAGATAGAAGTCGAAGCCGGCATGGGTGTAGAGACCGGGGACGCGAAGGCCGGCGAGATCGTTTCCGTCATTGCGCTCGAACAGCATCGGCGCTTCCGGGCCGGCTTGCGATGACACCGAAAAATCGTCCAGCGCCGCCGCATAGGTGGCCGACTGGATGAGAGCGGTGGCGCGATCGGCAAGGCTGATGCGGCCGAGCGAGCGCTGGGCGGATTCGACCAGCGTGCGGTTGAGTTCGAACGAGGGATCCTGGTCATCGTCGAGCGCCAGCATGGCGCGCAAATGCTTCTCCAGTTGCGCCCGGCCGTCGCGATTGTGGGCGCCGGGATAGCGGTTCTGTTCCCAGTCCCGCTTCAGCCAGGTGACGACCAGCTCGTCATCCACTTTCGGCGCCTTGCCGCCCAGCATCAGGTAAATCTTCAACGGCTCGTACAGCGCCATCGGATCGGCCATCCTGGCCTCGATCGTGCGTTCGAGCTGGAACAGCAGGCGCGAGCGGAACATCCGCTCCAGCCCCTGCCGGTAGGCAGTCTCGGAAGCCGAAAGGATACGCTCACGCTGGCTGAGGCCGAACGTCGCCGTGGCCGGGGTGGGCTGGTCTCTCGTATCGTAGCCGGCCGGCAGGCCGCGCAGCGCATCGAGCGCGCCGATGACGGTTTCGAGGTCGGCATCCAACACCGTCGTGCTGGCCAGCAGCGGCGCGGCTGTCGCGCGGTATTGGCCTGCCGCCTGGCCGGTCGCGGCGACCAGCGATTTGTTGGTCGTAAAGCTCAGGCCGAGAACGCCAAGCGCGGCGATCGCTATCGCCGCGATCGCTGTCAGGCCGGCGTAGCGGGCGATCGCAACGCGCCTGTCGGCCGCCCTGTCATAGGACACCCAGCCGGACTCGGCGAAAATGACGCGGCTCAACAGATCGTGCAGGAAGAAGCTTTTGCCGGTGCCGGAAAGATGCGCCTGGGCACTCCTGCCGAAACTGCGGCCTATGCTGCCCAGCAACTGGTCGATCGGCGTGCCTTCCTGCGTGCCGGAAGAAAAATACAGGCCGCGCAGGGGGGCGTTCAGCTGCTTGCGCGTCGGCTCGAAAACGCCCTCGAGGAAATGCACGATCCGGCCTTTCAGCGCGCCGAGCTGCGCGGCGAAGCCGAAAATGGCGATGCGCGCGACCGGATCGGTCTCCGCCTGCAGCCGCTCGCTCATCTCTTCGGTCAGGCGCTTCACCAGCGCGTCGAATTCGGCTGGCGCTTCCGCGACCATGTTCAGGCCGCGCTCGGCGGTCTGGAAGGTCGCGCCCCACACCTTGCGCCGGCGTGCTTCGTCGAAACCGCCGAAATATTCCATGAATCCGGAGACCAGGTCGGCCTTGGTGAACAGCACGTAGACGGGAAAGCGGACCTTCAGGACCTCGTGGATTTCCTGCAGGCGGCTGCGGATCTCGGCGACACGGGCCGCCTGCTCTCCGTCCGCCATCAGATCGGCAAGGCTGATCGCCAGGATGACGCCATTGATCGGCTGACGCGTCCGCTGCCGCTTGAGCAGCGACAGGAACGCCAGCCAGCTTTTGCTGTCGGTCCGTGCATGGGAATCCTGCGTCGTGTAGCGCCCGGCCGTGTCGATCAGCACCGCCTCGTCGGTGAACCACCAGTCGCAATTGCGCGTACCGCCGACACCCGCCACCGGCTGCGCCTGGCCCGACCCGGCAAGCGGAAAGTTCAGGCCGGAATTGACCAGCGCGGTGGTCTTGCCGGCGCCCGGCGGGCCGATGACGATGTACCAGGGCACGTCGTAGAGGAAGTTGCGCTTGCCGCTCGACTGCCTGAGCGTCGCGACTGCTTCGTTCATGCGAGCTTCCAGCACCTTTGCATCGCTGCCGTCATCCTCGGCGCTGGCCATGGCGGCCTCCAGCGCCTTCTGCGCCTTGCGCCTGCGCCAGAACCGGATTGCATAAATGACCACCACCGTTCCGACGACGATGCCGATGATCGCTGCCCGCAGCCAGATGGGATCCAACGGCCGGGCGCCGGCAAAGCGGATTAACGGGCCGGCGTACCAGACCGCGGCGGCAAAGCCGGCGAGCGCGAGCGCGCTGAAGATGCGCAGCAGCCAGCCGGTCACAGCATCTCCTCCCGCGGGATCATTACATCGACACGGCGGTTTTTGGCGCGGCCCTCCGGCGTTGCATTGTCGGCGATGGGCTCGTCCTCGCCCTTGCCCTCGACCTTTGTCCGCGACGGATCGCTGAAATGCGCTGCGATCATCTTTTCCACCGACTGGGCACGTGCGACGGAGAGGTCGAAATTCGATTTGAAGGCGCTGGTCTTCTTCGGTTTGACGTTGTCGGTGTGGCCGACGATCCGGATCGGCCCGCGCTCCGCGTCGAGAGCCGCCGCGATGCTGGCGGCCACCGGCTCGAACTCCGGCTTGACCTCGGCTCGTCCCGACTGGAACAGCAGGGCGTTGCTGATTTCCACGATGATGAAATCACCCTTGGTGCCGACGCTGACGCCGCCGCCTTCGATCTCCTTGGCCAAGGCAGTGCGGATGCGATCGACCTGCGCAATCGTCGTTGGCGCTGCGACGACTTTCACCTCCTCGGTCAGCGGCACGAAACCGGTGCGCTCGATGGTGACCGGCGTCGCCGGATTGAGCGCCAGCAACTCGCCGGCAACAGCCTCGCCATCATTGGTGATGAGCACGCGCAACGTGAAAAAGGCTGCGGTCAAAACTGCCGCGGTTGCAGCGGCTATGGCCCAGAGCGGAACCCACCTGGAGCCTTGCGCCGATGTGACCGACAAGCCTTGCCAGCGCGGCGAGATGTCGTCGTCACCGAGGACGCGGAAATAGGCTGATGTCTCGTAGACGTCGCGGCGGACCCGTTCGAGGCTCTCGCGCGGCTGGCCGCGATACTGGCCTTCGAAGCCAAGCGACAGGCAGACATGCATCAGCTCGATGAGATTGCGATGAGGTTCCGGCGTCGCCAGCACCGTGTTCAGCGCCTGGAAAAAACCGGCGCCGGTGGGTTTGACCTGGAAGAAGCGCTGCAGCATGGCGTGCTGCGCCCACGCATCCCGGCTGGAACCGGGCAGATTGGCGACGATATCGTCGGCGGTTTCGCAAAGCACATAGCTGGCGATGCGCGCATCCTCTTCCGAGGTATCGGTCCTGGCGATCTTGCGGTCGAAATCCTCGATCAGGCCGGCGACATGCTGCGCCAGCGGCTCGGCCGGTCTTTCGACAGCCATCAGCCGCAGATGCCCAAGCAGTATCAGCAAGGGCGCCGCGGCAGCGACGATCGGGTTGGCCGCGCCATAGTCGACGCCGTCGCTGGCGCCGAGCAGCGCATCCCATGGCGTTTTCCCCGCCGGCCCGGCTGAGCCGTGAACGGGCGGATCGGCCGGCGCGTTGGCGAATGGCGTTCCCTGATAGATCACCGTCCCCGTGACGTCGGACGGCGGCTGGCGGCCGGCGTTGGGATCGAAAACCGTGGGTTCCGGGACGCTGGCAGGGGCGATCACCGTACTGCCGGGGGCCGGCGCATCGCGGGCGAGAACCGTCTTTTGCTTGCGGCCGGGATTGGGGCGGCTGGGGCGGATGACGGTTTTGCCGGTCGGATCGAAAGGATCATCCTTCGAGCTCATCGCCGATCCCTGCCTCTACGCCCGCGCGCCGCGACGCACAGCGCCATGTCCGCGCAAACGCGGACCGCAGGACGCTATCTCGCCGTGACATGACATGTGCCGCAGACCCCCGAGGTCGACCAACCGTACCCGCGTGCTCAATCGTCGTATGTGATCGTAGTCTCAGAAGGTTGCGATGGAAACCCGGCGCAATTTTGGTGGCCGGCCCGTGCTCGGGTCGCCTTCACGGTGTCTTCAGCGGTGCGCGGGCTTAGCCCTTGCCGGTCTTCTGTTTGGCGGCCTTGGCATAGGCTTCACTGAAATAGGTGAGGAATATGTCCAGCATGCCGTTCTCGTGCGCTTCCTCCTTGGCCCGCCAGGTCGCGACCAGCGCGTCCCAGGCGCGCGTTTTCTTCGAGGCAAAGGAGGATGGCGGCAGTTTTTTCGCAATCGCCTCGGGCGACAGATCGTCAAGCAACCGCGACAGCGCTGCCTGCATGGCGGCGAAGGTGGCGAATTCATGTGTTTTGAGGTCGTGGAAAGCGTCTTCGATGCTGTGCCTGGCATCGAGATAGCCGGCCCTGCGCCGCGCGAACATGATGTCGAGGATTTCGTCTGTCCCGGGCACGAACTTTAGCGGATTGTTGTCGGCGGAATTGATCATGGTCCGGTCGCTGGTCTTGGCCAGGACTTTTGCAGCGGCGCGCGCCTTCAACAGCAACACCAGGTCGTCGACGACGATGCGCAGCACCGCGCCGATCTCGCCGGCTACCTCCTGCGGTTGGCGCAGCAAAAGCACCTCTGGCGGAATGCCGGCGCCGGCGGCAATCGCGCGCAGGATCTCGTCGGCTTGCTGCGGCCGGCTGGAGACCGAAGCGGGTGGCGCGGTCGGTGGCCGTGGCGAAGCGGCACGGTCTGGAAAGGATCCAGCAACGGGCATCTGCCGTTGCGTCGAACCATGGCCGCCGAAGGCTGGGTTCCCGTCATCGATCGATACCGAGACGATATAGCGGCCGATCCGGAGCCGGTCACCTTGCGCCAACCGGTGCGGGCCGGTCAGGCGCTGGCTCGAGCCGTTGACGAATGTGCCGTTGCGCGAGACGTCGTGGAGAAAAAAGGCACCGCCTTCGTAGCGGATTTCGCAATGTCGGCCGGAGATGAACTTGTCCGGATCGGGCAAGGTCCAGGCGCAGTTCTCCCGCCCGATCTCGAAGCCGCGGTCGCGCGATGCGTAGCCGGGCGGCAGCCCGGCAGGCAGGACATCGACATTGCTGATCTGCAGACTGATGAACATGCGCTATGGACCGTCGACCGCTGCCGTTTCCATTGATCCGATGTGCCACAGTCTAGCAGCTTGCGGGCACAGCGGGAGAGCGGCGTTTCACACTGGCGAAAGCGGCGCAAACAGCAACTGCCTGCCGCTTGTCCTCTTTGGTCTGCCATAGAACATGTGGTAGGCTCAACATGGCTTGGGTGGCAAGTTGCGGAATATCCCTGAACGTGAGGTCGTTAACACAAGAAGGGCTTCGAACCTGCCATACTAGCGCTCAGGAGGGGCACGACCCATGCCGAGTGAACAACGCGCCGCGCTTGTGCAGACGCCGGTCGGCGCCGAACTGTTGACTTTTACGCATCTCGTCGGCCGCGACGAGATCAGCCGCTGCCTTGCCTACACCGTTGGATTTGTTTCGACCAATGCCGATATCGACCCGCTGAAGATGCTGGGCGGCGCCGTTTCGATCGAAGGCGAGGCCGACCCCAAGCGCTGGTTCAGCGGCCTCATCGCCGAGTTTCGCCTTACCCGCATCGAAGATCGGCTGGCTCACTACGAGGCGGTCGTCAGGCCGTGGCTGTGGTTCCTCGGCAATACCACCGACTGCCGCATTTTCCAGGACAAGACTGCCGTCGAGATCGTGGAGGAGATCTTCTCCAAATATGGCGGCATCGCCAAGTTCGAAAAGCGCTTGCAGGGCTCCTATCCGCCGCGCGAATATTGCGTGCAGTACGACGAGAGCGACCTCGATTTCGTGCAGCGGCTGCTCGAGCATGAAGGCATAATGTACTTCTTCGAGCATGCCGAGGGTGAGCACACACTGATCCTGGCCGACGCCACGAGCAAGCTCAAGCCGACGCCGGGCTATGAGACGGTGCTCTATCAGTTCGAAGGGCAGGGCTCGCGCCGCGACGTCGAATACATCACCGACTGGATTCCAGGCAGCGCGGTGCGCCCCGGCGCCTATGCCCACACCGATTATGACTTCGAAAAACCCGCCGCCGATTTGATGGCGAAATCGGCGCAGCCCTTCGGCCACAAGCAGGCCGCGGGCGAGAACTATCGCCACCCCGGCGCGCATCTGGAAGTCGGGCGCGGCGACAGCCTGGCGGCGATCAGGCGCGAAGAAATCCAGGCGCCACACCTGCGCATTGCCGCCGTCGGCACGGTGCGCGGCCTGTTTTCCGGCTGCACCTTCAAGCTCGACGGCTTTCCGCGCGACGACCAGAACAAGGAGTATCTGGTGATCAGCGCCGAGTACCGGCTGTTCGATCCGGGCTATCGCGCCGGCGTCGACACCGATGGCGAGAATTTCAAGGTGGTGCTCGGCGTGGCGCCGACCTCAGTTGCTTATCGGCCGCCGCGCATCACTCCAAGGCCGATCATGCGCGGGCCGCAGACGGCGACCGTGGTCGGTCCGTCCGGCGAGGAGATCTTCACCGACAAATATGCCAGGGTGAAGGTGCAGTTCCACTGGGACCGCCTGGGCAAGAAGGACCAGAAGAGCTCCTGCTTCGTGCGTGTGTCGCAGACCTGGGCCGGCAGCGGCTGGGGCTTCATCCAGATCCCGCGCATCGGCCAGGAAGTCATCGTCGATTTCATCGAAGGCAATCCGGACCTGCCGATCATCACCGGCCGGGTCTACAACGCCTCGCAGATGCCGCCCTACGGACTGCCCGGCAACGCTACGCAGTCGGGCTGGAAGTCGAACTCGTCCAAGGGCGGTGGCGGCTACAACGAGCTGATGTTCGAGGACAAGGCCGGCTCCGAACTGGTCAACTTCCAGGCGCAGAAGGACCACCACCTTCTGATCAAGCACGACCGCAACAAGACGGTGCAGCACGACCAGTCCGACCGCATCGACCACGACGCCAAGCACTCCGTCGGCCACAACCTCGACGAGGACGTCGGCAACAACAAGACGGTCAAGGTCGGCGTCGACCAGACGACGAATATCGGGTCGAACGACACCGAGACGGTCGGCAAGAACCGCTCGCTGACGGTGGGCATCGACGAGACGATCGGCATCGGTTCGAACTCCACCGAGACGATCGGCGCCAATCACACGCAGACCGTGGCGATCGTTCAGACGGTGACCGTTGGCGCAGCACGCGTCGATAGCGTTGGTGCATCCGAGACCCGGACCGTGGGCGGTCCGCAGGCGAACACGATCGGTGCGACGCGGTCGGTCACCGTAGGTGCTGCGCAGAGCCACGATATCGGCGCGGCTGATAGCTGGAACATCGCGGCGGCGCAAAGCGTCAATGTTGGCGCCGATCAGAGTTTCACCATCGGCGGGGCACAGTCGTCGCAGATCGGCAAGGGCAGGTCGGCAAAAATCGCTGCGGACGACGCAACCGATGTCGGCGGCGGGCACGCGCTCAAGGTCGGCAAAGGCAGCGGAATCCAGATAGCCGAAGACAGTGTGATCAAGGTCGGCAAGAATCTGATGATCGAGGCGGCCGACTCGATCACGCTCAAATGCGGTTCGGCCTCGATCACGATGAAAAAGGATGGCACCATTGTCGCTGATGGGAAGGATATTACCCTCAAGGGCAGCGGCAAGATCACCGTCAAGGCCGACGGCGAGGTGATCGTCAAGGGCAGCACGATCAACAACAATTGAGGGCATCATCATGGAAGTGCTGGAGCGTATCGACGGCGTCGTGATCGGCCTGCTGATCGGCTTCCAAGGCGGGGCGCCGCTGGTTGTCTTCGTCGGCAATCCGCGCGAGACCGCGATAGCGGCGCGCAGCCTGACGGAGCTGGACGTTTCGGCCGTCGGATCCGAACTGGCTTTGCTCTTCGAGGGCGGCGACCCGGCGCGGCCGCTGGTGGTCGGGCGCATCGTCGATCCTGCGCCCCGCGGCAGGAGCCTCGAAGTCGTCCGCGACGGCGAACGTGTCGTCATCAACGGCGATGAGCGCATTGAACTGCGCTGCGGCCTGGCATCGATCATTCTGGAGAAGAATGGACGCGTGACCATTCGTGGCACCCAGTTGACCAGCCAGGCCAGTGGCACCAACCGCATCCGCGGCGGGGCCGTGCATCTTAACTGAGGCATTGCCGATGCACAGCATCGCGACCATTGCGGCGATCGTGGACCAACACGCCGAGGACGCGGCGTTCCTGTGGCTTCGACGTCGTCTGGAGATCGACGGTCCAATCCTCGACGAGACCGATATCGGCCGCATCGACCAGCGTCTCGAAGCCAATCTCGAAGGGCTCATGGCAGCTGGCAAGGCCGGCTGGGAGGCAGCCCAGGCGCGCTTCGCCGACTACGCCGAACCGGGCGAGATTTTCGTGCTTGGCACTCTGGCAATGCGTTGGAGCGATGCCAAATTGGTGACCTCTGCAATCGACGCGGGCGCAAGCCTGGGTGAAGCCGGCATATCGAGCCTGTCTGCCGCGATCGCGCGCACGCCGGGCGAAAACCTGCGCCCGTTCGTGGCGCAGTGGCTGGACACGCGCGACGCGCGGCTGCGCTGTCTTGGGCTATCTGCGCTCTGGCATCATCGCGTCGATCCGGGACAGCGCCTGCATGATCTGGCCAGCCATTCCAATGCGAACGTGCGTTGGCGCGCCGTCCGGCTCGCCGGCGTGCTCAGGCGGCGCGACCTGCTTCCGGAAGTCCTGGCTGGGCTTGACGGCGAGACAACGAAAGAACGTCTTGCGGCCGCCTTCGCTGCTTGCCTGCTTGGCGAGGCTCGGTCCGCGCACTCGGTGATCGACAAGATCGTGCTGACGGAGACGGACCATGCGCAGGCGGCGATCGAGTTGCGCCTGCTGACGACGCCGCCGAAGGTTGGCAAGGCCTGGCTGCAATCACGTCTCGGACAGCCTGTCTTGCGCATCGCGGCCACGGCATCGATCGGGCTGCTCGGCGACCAAGCGGTGGTGCCGTGGCTGATCGAGAAGATGCGCGAGCCGGAACTGGCATCCGCAGCGGGTGCAGCACTTCGCGATCTGTTCGAGGTGGACTTCGGCGACACCGACCTTTTCGTTGCCGATCCAGCTGTTCTTGGCGAGGGCTTTGCCCAACTCGACGACAGCTCGCTGCCGGCCGCCGATCGCGTCGAAGCATGGTGGGACGAAGGGCGCGGCGGGCGCAACCATCGTCTGTTCCGTTCGATGCGCAGGCTCAGGGTGGATGCGTTGCGCGCGGCAATCGCCACGCCCGAGGCGCCGCTGGCAGACTGGCGCAGGACACGCAAGTTCCCGGCGTGGATGTGATCGCTTTCGCCGAGGGAAGGCTTGTCCCTCCGTTCAGCGTTGGCGGAGGTCGGTAAGCGCGATCGCCGACCGGTTGCCACCCTCGGATGCAAGCTCGCAGGCTGCGACGCGGCCCGGCGCGTAACCGCTTATAAAACTGTCGGCCGCCAGCATCAGAACAAGTGCCGCACTAGCGGCTCCAATGTCGCCGACCGTCATCGCAGGGTAGGCTGTCGGGAATATCTCGCGGTGCGTGCGGTAGAAGCGCGAGCGACCGACCAGTTGTTCGAGCCCGCTGTACCGTTCCCCGTTTCCATTGCTGACAAGGAACTCGATATCGGGTTCCTTGGGTCCGGACCCGCTGAAGGCAGCAAGCAGCGAAGCCACCATCGCACGGCCTTGACTCTGGCGTTCGGAAAGAACGCTGTCGATCTCTTGAGCCAGGCCCGCCCCGCAAATCATTGCAGCCGGCCCGCTCCCCGGCGCTCGCGTCAGGCGCACGAAGACAGCGCCCTCGCCAGGGACTGCCCCTTGAGCATTGTTTTCGGATTTCAGACGATTGGCTCGCATCAAGCGCGCAATGTCGGTCCCGTTGACGAGGCTGTCCACACCACCCAGCAGCACCTGCGCGACGGTCCCGGATTCTAGCATGTCGCCGGCATAGTCGAGCAGTCCGGCGCTGGCTGCGGCACCGCCGTCAAATACGCGCGAGCCGGCATTGAAGCGCAGGCCGCATCGCTCGAAAATGGCATTCAAAAGGCGCCCCCGCTCGACCTCTTCATACGCCGGATGGTCGCGGAAACTCTCCGGCAGCGCGAGCAGAACAGCGGTGTGGTCCGGCGTTGCCTTGTTGTCGAGCATCGCCTCCTTGAGAGCGCGGGCGCCCATGCTGGCGAGCCATACCCCGTCATTGCGTCGCAGGCCCGCCTTGGCTGGAATGCGTGCCACGATCTGTGTGGTGGGAAACGGCTCTGAAAGAGGCACCTCCTGAAATGCTGACAGGTTGGCGCGAATGGCTGAGATGGTCTGGCGCGCGTTCAATCCAGCAGGCGTGACGGCGCCACCAACCGAGATGTAGAGCGGCCGCTTCACGGCTGCCACGCCGAGCGATCGCGCAGGGCCCCGTCGCCGCCGAGAAGATTGAGATAGAGTTTTCGCTTGCGGCGCGCATTGATCCAAACAGGAGAAATGTGGCCGAAGGCGATTTCCCGCAGCGCCGGCACGTTGCGCCGGATTACCACTGCCAAACGAGCCTTAAGGGTCACGCGCTTCAAGTCAGGCTCGATGAGCACGGTGTCAGGCTTGAACGCGTTTTCTTCTACACGATCGTCATAAATGAGCCGAAGCGGGGCCGTGATGCGCGGCAGGCGGAAATCCCATCTGCCCGAAGCCGTCATGCCGATCACCGTGATATCCTCGCCGTTGCCGATGCCGGCCATCTGCTGATCGGCTGGGGCGCACATATAATGCCGCGTGTCGAAGTCTTTGGGAGCGAGCGGCCATTGGGATTCGAGCCAAGCCTTGTCGTAGGTTCCGGCGAAAGCCAGGCGCGGTTGCCAGCCCCGGCCAATCGTCCCGAATCCCGCCGGCCTCAGGGATTCCCCAGGTCGGGCTTGCGCTTCGCCCGGATACATGACGTTGGGCGCCTCGGTTCTGACCGCAGGATCTGCAGACCGGGCGTTATGGTACCCCACGCCGACTGGATTGCGCTGGTCCGTGCGCAAGTCTTCCAAAGTGCCGCCATAGGTGCGTTCATAGACGATCGGCATGGTCCGGAAAGGCGCCGGTGCGCTGTAGCCGCCGGAGTCGTAGATCCGGTCCCCGACGACCTGCAATACCTTGCGGATCGAGTTACCGACACGCAGGCCAACCTGCATCTCGCGTACCGGCCTTCCATCCGGCGCGTGCGCGACGCCATTCACGATCACCTCGGCGCCAGGCTTGACGGGCGCGATGTCCGCTTCGTAGCGGGTCGATGAAAGGGCCGGATCGCCAAAAGGCTCATCGCCAAAGATCACCGGCACCTGTTCGGCCGCTGGCTGGAATTCCTTTCCTTCATCCGTCGCCGTGAAACTTGCCGACAGCATGACAATCAGAGTTTCTTGGCCGTCAGCATTCAATTGGACGTGCGTCGCGGCGGCGAAGGGTGTCCTGTTTTCCAGCCAGACATCGAAGGCCATCGTTCAGCACCACCGGCCGTTTTCATCAAGCCCGATCGGCCAATAGGGCATGGCCGTCAGCAGTTCTACATATTCCTTGTTGCCTTCATCGACGACCCATTGCAGCAGGAACACCTCAGGCGCGAGGCGGTCGGCCGCGGGCAGCGTTTCCCCCACCGCAACGCATCGCAGCCAGTATTCCCGCACGAGCCACACCACCGCCGGATGATTCGCCGGGCCGGCCGCTGCATCATCCAGCTGGGCCGTGATCGCTTGATTGACGGTCAGGCCGCCATCGACCAGTTCGTCGAGGCCAGCTTCCCAGATCTCGGAAGCCACCTCGAACGTCTCCTGCAAGTCAGCGAGGTAGGCCTTGAACAGGGACATATAGGCAGCAGAGGCCTCGCGGCGCGAAAGGCGGATTCCATGATCGGGACCGACAACGTCCTGGGGTGCGTTGAGAAGCCGGTTCAGGCCGAGTTCGACACTATGATCAATCCGCATTGCCATCTTCTTCTAGCCTCAGCACATTTCGAGAGATGGATCCTCGCCGATCGGGACATAGACGAAGTACTTGAAGTACTTGAATAGTTCCGTGTCGTATTCGGACATCATTTCGACCAGCAGCAGATTGGGCGGCACGGGACCGCTGGCGTCCGCTTCGTCGCCATCCTCACCCCAGTTCGATTCATCGTCCTCGTCGTCATCATCGGTCTGTCGGGCGTACCGTTCAAGGTTCAGGCCGTGAACCTTGAAGTAGTGCTTGCGGTAGATCGCCAGAATCCGTGGATGGGCCACCAGCCCGGCGGGCCAATGCAGATTGGCTATGTTCTCACCGGAGGCGTTCAGGCGCTGCTGCAGTGCGCCCCACCATTCCTCGATCGCCGGCATGACGGCGTGGAGCTCTGCGGTCCACGCATCGATTATCGCCGTATAGTCAGCGTCGAGATCGGCAAAACCCGTTGCACTCATCGCCTAGATCCCCCGAGCGTTCATGAACTTCCTAATCGCCTTGTTGTCCACCTTCGACTGCCGGCCCGGCTGGCTGTTGCTGTGGCTGGAGCAATGCGGCCTGACGTAAAGCGCTTTCATCGCATCCTTGAAGCCTTGTGGGACGATCTCTATATTGCATCCACCCGCGTACCACGCTGCCTTCTGCGTCGGCTGGTGATCGGCGATCAGCGGGGCTTCCTTCCCCGAAATTTGCCGGTTGACCTTCGCCTCCAGTCGCTTGATCGCGGTCTTGTTCTTGCCGGTCGTGCGTTTCTTCAACCTGTCAAGGTTACGTTTGCATTCCCAGCATGGCCGGTTCTGAACCTTGGCTTTCTGCGGGCCTGTTGGCTGGGTGTAATGATCGTCGTAGCAATAATCGGTCGTGCATTTCTTCTTCTCTTTCACCAGAAGAGCATTGCGGAAGTTGACCAAGGCGGCGGTATCGATGGTGTTCGGGAGTGGACTTGCCGTGTTCTGCTCCATGGTGTCGCCATGGCGGCAGACACCCTTACCCTCCACCTTGACGACGAACGACCAGAGCTTGAACACTCCCTTGCCCTTGATCTTGTGCGTTATGACCCCCGCGCCGAGGCCTTGGGTGGCCGGCTCGTTGCCGGTGCTGGTCGCAACCTCCGACGAGCTTTCGAGCGCGGTCGGATTGCCTTCGATCTTGACGCTCTTACTGCCTTTGGTGAGATCGCTGGAAGACAGCATGTTGACGTATGGAACCGGAACCGGGCCTGCCGGCGGGGAAGGCGGGCTCAAGCACACATCTCCCGGCGCCACGCCCTTGCCGCCGCTTCCTTTGTGGAAGAAGCCCATGCCTTCAGCAAAGACTGTGCTGCCCATCAGAGCTATTCCGTCTCAGGGCGCGGGGCGCGCATTTTCGGCAGGGCGTTGGCCGCCAGGTCGTGAATATCCGAGAACGCGAACTCATGCACCGACCAGTCGTCGAGCCAGAAGCCAATCCGGTTCGGATCGCCATGGCTGTTGCTGGGCGCGGCAAGGTTGGCCAAGCCTTCGGCTATCCAGGACTGCGTCCTCTGCAATTCGACCGCTTCATCAACGATTGACGCAACGCCGTCGAACCATGCATCGTCAGGTGCCGGTGTAGCCCCAATCCCGATGATCGCGAACGGATAGCGGCGTCCCACGCGGTCCTCGCTCATGCGCCATGCGCCGGCACAGGGCCGGTCGCCGAAAATGCCGCTCTTGACGATGAAGCGCCAAACACGCGAATCCAATTCCCCCTCGTCGGGCCTCTCACGCAACTCCATCGACATCCAGCGGTCCCAGCGGTCGATGAAGGTCCGCGGCAGGTTTACGGCGACGAAATCTCCGGTCGCCGGAATCTTGCCGAAGAAGCCGGTGTTCATATCTGCGGCGGACATGAGAATTTCTTGAACATCTGGAGGTTGTAGGGATTTTCCACGCTCGCCGCCTTGAGCTTGAAATCGGCGTACATGCCTTTCGTCCCCAGCCGCAGGCTGTAGACATCGGACAGCGACGTCCCGGTGAAGCGGCCGCCGCGCAGCATCCTCAGCCACGCCCAGCTTCCCGTCTCGTTGAGCATGATTTCGGGCGAGCCGTCGATCGGCTGGAAGGCGAGCGAGATGACGCCGGTGCCGTCCTTGCCGGGCCAGGTCATCGGTTGCGGTCGCGTCGCATTGTTGAAATAGACCAGGTTCTGGCCATCGAGGTTGAGCGTGACGCGGGTCACGTTGGGCGACAGGTCGGTCGGCTCGAGCGTGAAGGCCATCACCGGGCCCTGACCGCCGGGAAAGAGATCGTCGCGGATGCGCCGCGCCTGCTCGAAGGCGGCGAGCGCCGATGGGTCGAGGCCGAAATCGGCACGCCATTTCCAAGGCTGCGCCGAGGTGTCGACATAGCCGATCAGATGGTCGTTGATGAAGCCGTCGATCATCCCTGCCGGTCCGAACAGGCGGGCGAAGTCGCGCACGTTGACGTCGACGGCACTGTCGGGGCTGAACGGATAGCGGTCGTTGAGCGCGGCCTGGCAGAAGGGCAGGATGTCGGCGCGCCAGATGGCGTTGAGCTCGGAAGCGACGGCCTTCTGCGTCAACCCGCTGGTGTCGCCGGCAATGCCGCTCAGCCAGGTGTTCACGGGGTCGGGCAGGATCTGTGCCTGGCGGGCGACGGCGCCGGTCAGTTCGGCCAGCCCGCCCTGTTTCTTGATCGCGTCCTGCGGGTCGGGATTGGCGGTCACCGTCTGCAGCACATTGGACAGCGCCGTCAGCGCAACGACCGCGGCATCGAGCGCCGGCGGCTGGCCGTCGACCTCGGCAATCGTGCTCTTGAGCGGCTTGAAGTGTTCGGCCACCAGCGTGCCGGTCAGGTCGACTTCGCTGGCCGATCCTGCGCGCGGCAGCAGCTTGGCGCCAGTCTTGACGATCTTGCCCAGTTTGCCGAGCTTGCCCAGCAGTTTCGAGCCGCCCTTCGCCGCCGCCTTGTCGTCACCGGCCGGCGCGTCGTCCGAGCGGGTGAGGTCGACCTCCTGGACCACCGCCGTCAACAGCCGCTTCAACGCGGAATCGGCACTGGAAAGGTCTTTCAGATTCTCGCTGGCAATGTTGAGGTCGCTGAGCGGCGCCAGCCGCATGTCGCGCAAAAAACTGTCCCACTGCGCGATATAGTCGTCATAGTAGAGCTTCAGGATATCTTCCGACAGCGCCGACACCGACGTCTCGGAATTTTCCGAGCAGCCGCCGGCAAACACGGCGCGGTCGAGTGCCGCCTGGGCGGCGACATCCTCGACCCGGTCGAGGATCGCATCGTGGAAGCCGTCATAGGTGAAGGCGCCTGATATGCCGACGCGCAGCGTCTTGTCGGAGCGTCGCGAAAACACCTTGGCGCCGTTCGGCCCGGCGAAATTGGCGGGGATCCATTCCTTCAATCCGGCCACCGCCGGATCGGCCAGCAATTGCTTGTAGGCCCGCGCCGGCAGCGAGATCGTGCAGACCGTTTTCAGCGCTTCGGCGACCAGCGCCTGGTCGGGCGCGATGTAGCTGTCGTCGACCGCCATGCGCCGGATCGCGGCCAACTGGTGTTCTTCCGCATCGGCGGTCGGGAAGGGCGCGGCCGGCGCGAATTCGGGCAGGTCGTTCACCCACCAATTCTCGACGAAGTCGGAGTCCATCTGAGACAGGCCGGTCATCATGCGGTAGGTCTTGAGTGCGCCCAGCATGAAGTCCGGATCGCGGATCTGCCGCCACATGGTTGCTTCCAGCAGCGCCACCATCCGCGGCTCCAGCACGTTGCGCAGAGCGTGGTCATAGGTGTCGGTCTGCGCCCGCATCATCTCGGCCGAAGCCGATGGTCCGAGCAGGTCCTGTGCCTTGTTCGGAGGCGCAGTCCTGGCATTGGCGACTTCGTCCATGGCGTTGAGGGCAACGTCCATTGCCGGCTGCAGCACCGAGGCGGGCGTCGCGGCGGTCGACGTCAGCGGCGCCTGCAGCGCTTCGAACTGGCCGGCTTGCGCGGCGATGGCGTTGCGATTGTCGTAGTAGGACCAGGTGAACAGGCCACCGGCGAGTATGGCCGCAGCCGCGCTGGCAGCGGCGGCACCGCGCCAGATCCAGCTGCGGCGGCGCTGCGCCAGCGGATCGAAGGTGCCGAGCCCGGCCTCCTTGAAGATCACCTCGGTCAAAAGGTTCTTGAGGAAGAAGCTGCGCTTCTCGAAGCGCTGCGCCGGCATCGTGCGTCGTGCCGGCAGCCCGAAGGAGGAGGCGAGCGCCGCGGTCAGCCGGTCGATTGGCGCGCCTTCCTGGGTGGCCGAGGTCAGATAGAGGCCGCGCAGCCAGGCTGCCTCCTCGTAGCGGCTCTCGCCGAACATCGCCTCGACCAGCACCTGGATCGGCTCGGACAGGCTTTGCAGCTGTGCGGGAAAGCGGAAGATCTCGGCCCGTTCGGCCAGCTTGTCCTCGTCTTCCAGCCGCGGCACCAGTCGCTTTTCCAGCTCCCTCGACAGCATCGTGATTTCGCCCGCGATCGTCTTGGCGTCGACGCGCGCGTCGAGTGGGAAGGTCGTCCCCCACACCTGTTCGCGCGCCTGTGTCGACAGGCCGCCGAAGAAGGCCTCGAAGCCTCTGATCAGATCGGCCTTGGTCAGCATGAGATAGACCGGCAAGCGGATTTCCAGCCGCTCCTCGAGCTCGGCCAGGCGCCTGCGGATCTTGCGGCCATGCGCCTTGACGGCTTCGTCGCCCTCGGACAGCGCGTCGATCCCAAGCGCAACGATGACGCCGTTCAGCGCACGACGGCCACGATGCTTCTTCAACAGATCGAGGAAACCCAGCCATTCCACGGCGTCGACATCGGGCTGGCTTTCCTGCTGGACATAGCGCCCGGCGGTGTCGATCATCACTGCGTTTTCGGAGAAGAACCAGTCGCAGTTGCGGGTACCGCCGATGCCCTGCAGATCGTCGGTGAGGTCGATCGGAAAGTTGAGGCCGGATTGGCGCAAGGCCGTCGTCTTGCCGGTCGCCGGGGGGCCGACGATCACATACCACGGCATCTCGCGCAGGAACTTGCGGCCGCCGAGCTTGCGGCGCTTCAACTCGACCATGACGTCCTGGAACTTGGCGCCGACCGCGGCGACGTTTTCCTCGCCCGGGCTGAGCCGCTTTTCCTCGACCGGGGCGGAAATCTCGGCGACGAACATGCGGTTGGCGCGGATCGCGCGGCGCTGCGCGACGATCAGCCAGATCAGCCAGAAGATCACCAGAAGAGCGATGATGACGATGCGCACCGTCTCCGACGCCATCGGCACATAGTCGCCGACCCGTACGATCGGGCCGAATACCCAGATGATCAGCGACAGCAGGGCCAGGCCGATCAGCGTCCACAGGAAACGCGAAGTCAGGACCGCCCAGAGGAAGCGCAGGATGAACATGTCACAGCCTCTTTTCGACCAGCACTTCGACGCGGCGGTTCAAGGCCCGGCCTTCGCGTGTGCCGTCGTCGGCCACCGGATCGGTGGCGGCCCGGCCTTCGGAGCGCACGCGCTCCTTCGGCACGCCGTTCTGAATCAGGATATCGGCAATTTCCGCGGCGCGGGCTTCCGACAGCCGCTGGTTGGTGGACAGTGGGTTGGTCTTTTGCAAGGGAACGCCGTCGGTGTGGCCGACCACGGTGATATCGCCGATCAGTTCCTGGTTCTCGAGGATCACCTTGGCGACCGAGGCGATGAGCGGATCGAAGCCGTCTGTCAGCTGCGCGCGCGACGACTGGAAGAGTTCGGGATTGGAGGCCTGGATGACCAGCCGCGCCAGCGACACGCTCTCCGTGCCGCTCAGCGCTCTCTTGAGCTCGTCCGGCGCCGCGGCCTGGAATTCCGGCAGCAGCGCGAAATCCACCGCCACCGGCGGCGGCGCGTCGACCTTCGGCGAAGCGCGGGTGACATCCGTACGCGTCGGCGGCGGCAAGGCGCGAACCAGCGCCGAAAGCTCGACCGCCTGGCTGCTCAGGCTCATCGACAGGCCGATATGGATGGCGGTGGCGATCACCGCCGCCGCCGCAACCATCACCCAGATCGGCACGATGAAGCGCTGCGGTTCGTCGGAGGCGATCACGCCCTTCCAGTTGGGCGAAAGCGGTGCGCCTTCGGCGTCGCTGTCGCGCAGGAAACGCGCCGCGGCCACCCGCACCGCATTGAGCGAACGGTCGCCGGAGCGGCCAGGCACGCGATATTTGCCGCGGAAGCCGAGCGCCATGCAATGATACTGCAACTCCAGCATTTCGCGGTCGCGATTGGGATGGCGTTCAAGCTCTTCGAGCCGGGCGAAGAACTGCGCGCCGGCATCGACGTCGCCGCGCAGCATCACCACCAGCGGCTGGCGTGGCCACGCGCTGGCTCCGCCCCACGGCGTATTCAGCGCCAGATCATCGAGCAACGCAGCCACCAGCCACGCGGCCTGGTCGGCGCGCTCGAGCGAGGAGCCCTGCGCCATGGTGGTGTCGCGGCAGCGCACAAGTTCGTCGAGCAGCCTGGTGCGCAGGGCTTCCGGGTTCTCCGGCGGCTGCGCGTTTTCGAGTTCGGGTGCAAATTCCAGCAGCGGCGAGAACGCGTTGACGAGCACGTTCGGATGCGCGCGCGCGGTGCGTTTCGCGGTCACCCCTGACGCCGGCAGCGGCATGGCGCGCGGCGTCGGCGCTCCGCTCAGCCGAATGCGCGTCCGCTCCCGATCCTCGGACAGTCCGAACGGATCGTCCCTGCTCATCATCTCACCTGTTGACCGAGTAGCAGTCGACCTGCGGTTCGCTGGGCAGCACGCCCGAAACGCCGATCACGAAACCGGGCGCTTCGAGCAGCGAGGCCCAGTGCTCGCTTTTCTGGTCGAGTTCGAGGCACAGCCGGTCGCCGTCATAGGGAATTTCGCGCGGTTGCGAATGCAGGGGCTTCAGCGGAATGCCGGGCAGGCGTGATTTCCACAGCCCTTCGAATTCGCTGGCCGAGCCGACGGTCGCCTGGTTGACGAAAATCTTGCGCAAGGCATCCTCCGACAGTTCGGAGCCGATCCGCACCACGATGCGGCTCGCCACCAGAAGTTTCGGGTTGTCGATGCGGATCTTCCACACATTGGTGGCATGGCGCATGACCGGCAGGGCGCGCGATTTCGGCTCGATGTAGCGCAGGCTGAGGATCAGCGAACGCAGCGCATCGGCCAGCGCCGAATAGGCGGGTCCGGGCGCCATGTGGTCGTAGACAGGCAGTTCGCCGAGCCGCCTTGCGCTCGAGCCATAGGTCGCCATCGAGCCGGCTAAGCCAGCCAGCTCCATATAGACCTCGGCTGGATGGAAGACATCCTGCACCAGCATGTGCGCCAGCCGCGGCCGCGCGGCGTTGACCAAATTGAGGATCAGAAGATCCTCGACGCTGCGCCCGGGGCCGCCCAGCACCATCTTGCCATGCGCCTCGGCGATCTGGTCGAGGCCGGTGACCACTTCCTGCAGCAGCCGGCTGTACCAGGACGCCGCGCCGATGACCAAGGTCGGCGGCAGGAAGGTGTCGTCCAGGGCCACGCCGCCATCGGCGCGCACGCCCTTGAGTTCGGCCACCGGCAGCGCTGTGTAACCGCCGACGGCTGTGCCCGGCGCCAGCAACAGTGCCTGCGGCCGCGCGATCTCGATTTCCTCGGGGTCGGACCCGCCATGCACGGCGTCGCGCACCGAGACGATCCGCCCGCGATAGCGAGCGCCGGAGGGCTCGGCATGGGCAGGATCGAAACCGACGCCGCCGGGCGGTTCGAGCGGCAGTGCGATCAGCACTGGCCCTGCGCCCATCTCCGGCGTCACCGCCAGCGGCCGCGGCGCATCCATCGTCTCGGGGATCGCGAACGGCGTCCCGTCGGGAAAGATGCCGCGCGCCGAAAGCACCGAGATCTGGCCGGCATCGAGCAGCGCCTGATCGAGCGTCAGCGTTCGAAAGCCGAACGTATGCAGATGCCCGGCCTGCAAGGCGCCGCGCACCGTCGCTTCGAAGAAGCGGTCCTGTTGCTGGAAATGCTGGGTACGGAGAAACAACCCCTCCGACCACAGCACCCTGTTTGCGTCGCTCATGCCGGCACTCTCTGCTTCCTGCTCATCACCCTGGCGCGGCTTGCGGACTTTTGCCGCCCATGCATGTCGCTCAAAAGTGGTCACGGTTTTGAGAGAACGACATGCATAAAAATAAAGATCTAAAGCGCGTCGCCTGAATCCGTTCAAACGCGACGCGCTTTAGGCGGAAATCCCGCCGCTGCCGAGCTTCACATTGACCGTGAACTTCGATCCCGGCGAAACCGATTTGGTCGTGCGCCAGTTGCGTCCGCCGGGTTCCCTGATCAGCGCGACGAAGCCGAGTGCTGCCACTTCTGGCTCGACCGTGATGGTCTTCGATGCGGTCTTGCCGGGTCCGACGGAAACCGTGTCGGAGCCGATGAGATCGCCGCCAAGTGCCGCGCCGGCACCGCCCTGCAGGGCGAAATAGTCGGCCGAGTTGAAGGCGCCGGTGCTCTTCAGGCGCAAGATCATCACCGTCACCGGCCTGTCGCCGCCGCCCGGTCCCGGGTTCATGCCGGCGCCGCCGGCAAGATTCACTGTGATGACGGATGGTTTCGGCGGGCCGCTCTGGCAAGCCGTCAGCAGTCCCGTAGCCCCGATGGCAAGAATGAATTCGCGTCTGTCGATCATGTCTCAGTCCTCCTCATATGCATCACGAAAATCAGCGCCGATCTCGCCCAGAAAACGCGTCTCGGCGCTGTGAGCGATTTCACGGTGGCGTTTCTGGTACAACTCCCAGAGCTTGGCTCCGCGCCCGCCGGTCAGCAGATTGCCGATCGCCGAACTCGACTTCAGTTCCTGCTCGATCGCCGCCGGATCGAAGCGGTCGATCATGCGCTTGAGCGCGCCTTGCACGCCGCGCCAGGCGCGGACGTGATGCTGCGCCAGATCGCGCACCGCGTCCTTGATCGCCGCCTCGGCGCCGAGGAAACCGGGGCTGCGCTCGGCCAGGATGGTTACCAGCGCATCGTCGACCGAGGGCAGGAATTTGAGCGGGTTGACTTCGGATGCGCCAACCACGGTCTGGGCGACGCGAGCGTTGCCCTTCTCTTCGGCGCGCTTGCGCAAAAGCTGCATCAGCCCTTCCATCATCAGCCGGTACTCGCGGCCGAATTTTTCCATGTCGGCCACCGGATCGCCGCCGGGAAAATCGGCCTCGTCCATGCCCATGCCGCGCAGGAAAGCGGCGCGCAATTCCGCGTCCGACGGTCCGGCTGACGGCCGCGCCGCGGATTGGCGGACAGGAGCGCGTGGTGGCGGTGGAGACGGGGGAGGCGGTGGCTGCGGTGGCGATGGCTCGACCGCGCGGACTGGCAGATCCCAGGGCGCTGCAGAGGGGGCAGGCGAGGGCGCATCGGTTGCACCGCCATCCGTCACGCCGGCGTCGAGGCTGGTGGACCCGGCAGGGCCGAAACCAAACCCGTCATCGTAGGCCGGCAGCTTCTCAGGATTGGATCTGCTCGGCTCTCTCGACCGCGGCGCGGAGTCGAGGCCGAAGGGATCGTCGAACGATGGCTTGGCGCCGTTTCTGTCAGTGGGCTCGGCCACCGGCGTTGCCACAGGGTCGAGGCTGAACGGATCGTCGAACGCCTGCGAGCTGCGTTCATCGGACCGCGCACGCGCGAACGCCCCGGGCACCGGCTTTTCGAATGGATCGGGCAGGTTGGCAGGGCGTGGCCGTCCCGGCTCTTCTTCCGTGGTGGACGAAAAGAAATCGTCGCCGCCGAGGCTGACCGGCGCCCGCGACGCCGCCGGCTTACTGGCAGGCGCTGAAGGCCTGGAGGCCGGCGCCTCGGTCTTCGCCGTCTGCAAATCGACCCACACCACATAGTCGCCCAGTCGCAGTCGCATGCCGCTTTGCAGGCGCGCGGTATTTCCCGCGCCGAGCGGGCTGGCGGCATCGTCGATGAACAACCCACTGCTGGAGGTATCGGTGACGAAATAGCCGCCCTGCTTGCTGGTGATCTTGCAGTGGGCGCGCGAGACGAACATGTCGGGATCGTTGATCTGCCAGTCGGCGTCGGCGCTGCGGCCGATTACCAGCTCGCCCTCGTCCAGCCGCGCCTGCCGCGTGACTTGCGCGCGTGGTCCCTGTTCGAGAGTCAGAAGCAGGCTCATGCCGCCACCTCTTCCCGCCAGCCGACGATGGTCCGCAACCGCATGTCGTCGGCGTCCCCCTTTTCGACCGGTCGCGCCAGCCAGGTGGTGCGGGCAAGCTGGACGGTGCCGAGCTTCGCCGGCGGCACTGCCTTTGCCGCAAGCACGATCCTGAGATCGACATCGATGGTCTCGCCGATCAGGTCGCGCACCGCCTGCTTCAACAGCTTCAGCCGCTCACCGCCCGGCAGGAAGGCCTTGTAATCGATATAGCTGAGCGCGCCGATGCGCAGCTCGATGCGGCTCTGCCGGCTGAAGCTGCGCGGGCCGATGGTGGCGCTGCGGCCGAGCGTGGCATAGCTGCCGGCAAGCCGCGTCTGCAGCGCCTTGGGGATGGTCATCCAGGCCGCGACGAACTCCTTCAGCACCACCGGCACTTTGAAGGCTTCGGCCAGGAACAGCGTCAGTCGCTCGGGACCGTCGACCTGGCTGGCGAGCGAGGCGGCCTGGCGAAGTTTTACTGTATCGAGTTCGGCATCCTGGGTGCCCGGCAGCCCGATGCCGGCCATCGCTTCCAGCATGGAACGGACGCGGCCGCCGACACCGCGTTCGACCTGCACGGCCGGATGCGCATCCGCCCAGGCGCGATAATAAAGCGCGATCATCCGGTGCTGCAGGATGTTGACGAAATCGACGAAGGTCGTGTCGCTCGTTTGCCGCGCCTCGGCGCCTGCATACCAGCGCTGCGAAAGCCGATCGAGCACCCAGCGCGTCAGATGCAGCGGCATCGGCCCTTCAGGCCCGAGCAGGCCGAGATTGTTGACCGTCACCCGCGCCGGCGACTTGTCGGTCGGCTCGCGGAAATCCACCACGTCCTGCACTGCGAAGGACAGCCGCACATTCTGGCCGAGCCTTGCCGGCTCGCGGTCCGGCCGGCCGGAATGGCCGAACAGGCCGCCTTGCCGTTCGAGCCGGCGCAGCAGTTCGAAAAAGTCGAAACTCTCGGACAGGGTTGCGGCTCGCTCTAGATCAGGTAGCGATTGCCGGGCGTCATCGGCCATGGCACATCCTCCTGTTTCTGGAGCAACCGCGTGCGCGTGCGCACGAACCCGTTAATGCCGGCATGGCGGGCAAACAGCCGCGACAGCAGGCCCGACAGCAGCAGAGTGCTCTGTCCCGCCAGCACCGACTGGTCGACATGCAGCGTCACTTCCGTGCCGCGGCCGAAGCACATCGGCCCTTCGATCGCCAGCCTTTCGATCACCGCGCGCGAGTCGATGCGCACGATCGAGCGCACATTGCGGGCGAGCCCGGGGTCGCCGCGCTCGGCATAGAGATCGAGCAGCGCGTGCAGCGGATCGACGCCGCGGCCTTCCTTGGCCAGGCTGAGGAAGTTGAGCGCCAGCTGTGACACCAGCCGCCAGGCCAGGTCGTCGGCGCGCGACTCGCCGTCGGCGCCGGTCGGCAGCGCTGCCGGGATCGCCGGCTGCGGCGAACGCAATGCGCCGAGCAGCCGGACCGTCTCCACAGGGTCGCCGGCTTCCAGCGTCAGGGTCGGCGTGTCGTCGAGGATGGCCAGGTCGCGATTGGTGCAAAGCGCCATGATATCGACGCGCTTGAGCGGCCGGTTGGCCTGACTGTTGACTGGGCGCGACACCGCCAGGAAGACGTCGTCGCCGGCATAGGAGGTCCGCGTCACGCCCTGGCGCCGCTCGTCCTCGGTCGGCCGGCGCGGCCGCCGCTCCGTCGAATAGACCCAGCCGCTGCCGCGATTTTGCCCAAGGCTGAAGAGTTCCGGTATCTCCGCGTCGGGTCCCTCGGCATCGGCGTCTTCGACGCGGATGACGCGGTAGATTTCAAAGTCGCGCGCCCGCGTGCGGTCGGCATGCAGCACCTGGCGTGTCTTGCGCTGGTCGAGCTCGACGATGTTGCACTCGCGCTCGAAGAGATTGATGATCGGGGTGGCGAAGAGATCGAAATCCGCCGGCGTCAGATCGGCGAGTTCGGGCACCGGACGCCGGAACAGGAAGATGATTTCGAGCCCGGCCTGGCATTTGCGCACGACCGGCAGCAAGCCGGTGACGCGCCCATAATGGAAGCGCTCGGGCATCATGAAATATTCGCGCAGCAGGCGGTAGCCTTCGAAGGTCGGCCGCGTGCGCGGCATCAGCGCCTCGGCATCGGCAATGCCGACCATCTCCGGCGGCGGTAGCGGCGACAATGGATTGGTCTTGCCTTCCGGTCGAGCGCCGATACCAGAGCAGACTCCGAAGATGGCGTCGAAGATCAGCGGCGCCTTGGTGCGGTTGGCGAAATAGAAGTCGAGCCGGTCGAGCGCCAGTTCGTCGAGCTTGCCTTTGCCGGTCCGCGCCAGCGTGATGCGAAGTGCCGCTTCGCCGGCCTTGCCGGCGATCGGGCCGATGCCGGCGGCGGCAAGCGCGCTGCGGTCCTGGAAATAGCCGACCGAACTGATCGCGATCGGAAACAGCGTCATGTCCTGCGCGGTGGTGAAGGTGCAGCGTGTCGACAGGCCGGCCTGCAGGCTGGAGACCAGCCGCGTGCCGCGCTTGACGACGTGGCCGGCAAGCATTGTCTGCACCTGCTGGCCGGGCTTCAGCACCACCATGGCGGTTGCCGGCGCCGGCGTGACCAGATCGGGATAAAGCACGTCGAGGATGCTGCGCGAAAACCGCGAGCGCTCGGCATCCACCTTCAGGCGCGTGCGCGCGGCGAGGAAGGCGACGCCGTCGAGCAGCCGCTCGACATAGGGGTCGGGACACGGCACCGTATCCAGCGACAAATTGCGGGCAACCGCCGGATGCATGTCGGCGAACTCCGCCGCCAGCCCGCGTATGTGGGACAGTTCCTCCTCGTAATATTCTACGAAGACCCGGTCCATCTCTCAGGCTTCCCTGAACTCGGTGCGCGCCAGTCCGTTGTCGAGATTGATCGTCGTGCGCAGGCGCATGCGCTCGGGCGTCGGCGTCATGATCAGCACGGCGTCGATCTCGATCTTCAGGCCGGTCTTGTCGCCGAGGTTGACCGTGACTTTCGTCGCGCTCTCCTTCAGCCGCGGCTCGAATGCGGCGAGCACGGCGCGGATCTCGCGTGCCAGAACATCGCGATCGAAGTCGCGCGACGACCGGCCGGAGAAGGACGGCACGCCATAATTGACAACGCTGCGGCGCACCTCCGGAAAGTCGGCCAGCGATGTCGGACTGTCGGTCATCTGCTCGGCCTCGAGATCGGATAGCAGCGGCGCGGATTCGAAACGCTCGGTGTTGAACAGCGCCTCGATGTCGCGCCGCACGGCCTCGCGCAGCACATCGGGCGACACCACGATGCCTCGGCTTTCAAGCTCGCCACGGTGCCGGTTCTGAAACGCCAGCCGGTGCAGCCGGCGCTTCTGATCGGGGTTCAATGCGTCATCGGCGTCGATGCGCCTCGGTCCGTCTGCCAGCAGCTCGTCCAGGCGCTCTGCGCCAAGCTCCTCCTGCAGAGCCTGCCTGAGCCCGTCTATCTCCGAGCTCAGGCCCGGCAGGTCGTTGACGAGGCGGTCCCACAGCGAAGGCTGTACCGCCTCGCGCTTGGCCCGTGAACCGCCCGCCTGTACCTTGTCGGCGGCAGGGCGCTTTGCTCGCCCGTCACTTGCCGACATAGACATCCATTTCGGCTTCGTCATTGTCGTCATAGACGAACTTGATCTTCTTGTAGGCGAAGGAGACTTCCTCCTGGATCAGGTCGGCTTCATCATCGGCCTGCGACATGTCGTATTCCATGATCGAGGCGTCGGTCAGGGTAACGACCAGATAGTCCTTGCTCTCGCCGTCGATGGTCCGCCGCGCGGAGAATTTGACCTCGTCCAGCGCCTTGTTTTCGAACAGGGCCTTGGCCAGATAGGGTGAGGCCTTGTCATAGTGCTTGGTGAACTTGATCATGCCCATCGACACGCGGCCTCGGCGCGAGAGGGAATTGGGGTCGTAGGGCGCGACCATCTTGTAATCGACGCCATGGATTTCGATCTCGTCGTCATGGCCGTCGCGTGTGCTAGGCCCCTTGATATCCGGAACTTTCAGAAAACCGTCGATCTTCATTGTGGGCATTTTCGTTCTCCACCGCTTTCAAACAAAGGTTTGGTTGCTGCAATCAGGTCTTCACGGACGGCAATTCCGACACCAGCCTGAGTGAGGCGTTGATGCCCTCCAGCTGGTAGTGCGGGCGCAGATAAAAGCGGGCGTTGTAGTAGCCCGGCCGGCCCTCCACGCTGTCGACCTGCACCTCGGCGGCGGCAAGCGGACGCTTGGCGCGCGCCTTGTCGTCGGCGAAGGCCGGGTTGGCCAGCACGTACCGGTTGATCCATTCGGTCAACCAGATCTGCATGTCGGTGCGTTCCTTGAACGATCCGACCTTGTCGCGCGCAATCGCCTTGAGGTAGTGCGCAAAGCGCGAGACCGGGAACAGATAGGGCAGGTTGGCGGAGAGCCGCTCATTGGACTGGGCGTCGGGGTCGACCAGGCGGCCCGCCCGCGTCTCGTCATCTTGCAGCGAATGGGCGCCGATAAAGGCCGCGAGATCGGTGTTCTTGCGATGCAGGATCGGCATCAGCCCGAGCTTGGCCAGTTCCGCCTCGCGCCGGTCGTCGATGGCGACTTCCGTCGGGCATTTCATCGCGATCGAGCCGTCATCGGTCGGGAAGGAGTGCACCGGCAGGTTAAGCACAGTGCCGCCATTTTCGACGCCGCGGATCTGGGTGCCCCAGCCATAGAGCTTGTGGCTGCGGTTGATGTTGACGCCCATCGGGAAGGCAGCGTTCATCCAGACATATTTGTTGTGATCGCCCTGCACTTCCTCCTCGAAGGAGAAGCCCTTGACCGGGACTGTCTCCGAGCCGTAGGGCAGCCGCGCCAGCACGCGCGGCATGGTCAGCCCGATATAGCGCGCATCCTCGCTCTCGCGCAGCGATTGCCACGAGGCGTAGGCCGGGTTGGAGACGATCTGCTGCAGGTCCTGCGGGTTGGGCAGTTCCTGCCAGCTGTCCATGCGGAACAGCCGTGGCGAGGCGGCGGCGATGAACGGCGTGTGCGCCGAGGCGCAGATGCCGGAGATGTTGCGCAACAGGCCGACGTCGCGCGGGTGGTTGGAGAACTCGTAGGCGCCGATGACGCAGCCGATCGGTTCGCCGCCGAGCATCGAATACTCGTCGGTGTAGACCTTCTTGAAGATCGGGCTCTGGTCCCACATCTGGCCTTCATAGTCTTCGAGCGTATCGGCCAGCTGCTCCTTGGAAATGTTCATCACCCGGATCTTCAGCTTCTGATCCGTCTCGGTGTTGTTGATGAGGTACCAGAGGCCGCGCCAGGTGCCTTCCATCTGCCGCACTTCCGGCGCGTGCAGGATTTCGTTGACCTGGGTCGTCAGCATCTTGTCGATGCCGGCGATCAACGACTTGATCGACTTGATCGAGTTGGACGAAATCGTCGTCGTCTCGGAGCGCGACTGCGCCGCCAGAGCCAGGTTGCGAACCAGCTGCTGCAGCTTCTCGCTGTCGTCCTTCTTGACCTTGAAGTCCTTCTCCAAGAGCTGGCTGAATTCGCCGAGATCGACGGCCTCGGCCTCGGCGACGGATGCTGCGGTCTTTTGCTGTTCGGCCATGATCTATTCCTCACCCTTGTCGTCGGACAGCGCCTGGGCGGCGATCTGGCCAAGCAGCGGCTGATTGTTCAGCAATTGGGCGATGCGCTTTTCGGCATCGACGCGGCCGTCCATGAAGCCGAGCAGCTCCTCGAGCTGGCGCCGCATCTTGAGGATTTCGGCCAGTTGCGGGACCTGTTCGGCGATCTTGTCGGGGGCGAAATCGCCCATCTTGGTGAAGGTCAGGTCGAGCGCCAGTTCTTCGTCGCGCTCCTGTCCCTCGGCCTGCGGCAGCGTGTTCTTCACCCGCGCCTTGACCCTGGGTCCCAGCGCTTCCATGAATTTGGGGAAGCGGTTGGCATCGGTCTCGACAAAGGAACGGTCGAGCACCGTCTTGGACGCTTCCCTGGTCTGCGATGCGCCCGACAGGTCGGCCATCACGCCCATGACGAACGGCAGTTCGATCGTCGTCGGGCTGCCGTAGGTTTCGACATCGTAGGCGATCTGCACGCGCGGGGCGCGATTTCGCTCGATGACCTTCGCTTTGCTTTCGGCTGGCATGTGTTGCTACCTTTCATCCTTCTGGGCAGTCTTCTTGGCGTCGGGAACGCCGGCGAGCAGCCGGAATTCCTTGAGCCCCGACGGGGCGAGGTCTTCCATCAGTTCAACGAAATCCATGTGCACCATCCTGCGCACCCGGCGGGCGAGATGCGGGATCGGGCTCGACGGCTCGGTGCGGTCGTAGAACGCGACCACAAGGTCTAGGCACTTCACCACATCGTCGCGCGAGGAAATCCTGTCCGGGAGCCCCGCACCGGTCTCAGCGTAGCTTGCCATCGTCTCGGCTCCATGACCGTTTCTGACCGGCGCGGCCGGGCTTGCCGCGGCAGCAGCCGGGCTGGCGGCTCCCTTCGTCGCTGCCTCTTCCGTGGTCTCGACCGCCGTGTTGCGTTCCAGCGTCGTCAGCACGCGCTGCAAAAATCGTTTCAGGTCCGGGACGGCAGCCCCGTTGCTGTCAAGACGGGCATTCAGGGCCGTATCGACCGCGTCGAGCGCCTCGATCGCTGCGTGCGCCCCGGCGATGAGCGCTGTCATCTGTTCACCGGCCTGGTCCTGATGGGCGGCACAACCGCTGCCCACCCGGTTCAGGAGCTGTCCGTGCGCGCTGACCAGCGCTGCCTTCTCCGTGGCATTCAATCCCGACGCCGCTTCCTGAAGCATGACGCGATCGTCGAGCGCACCCTGTTCGAGATCGCGTCCGCTGATCGGCCCGATGGGACGAGGAGCGAAGAAGACCATCTGCCTGAGGTTCGCCAGCAGGCCTTCCTGGCCGTTCTGCAGGTCGGCCAGCGCGTTGAGGCGGCGCAAGGCGGCCTCGCGTGGTTGGGGGCTGGCCCGCAGCGCCGGATGCATCGTCTCCCAATGCGTCTCGAAGGTCCTTGAAATCAGGGTCAGGCCCTGTGCCAGTCCGGCCAGCCCCTCTTCATTGGCCAGCGCCCGTGCGACAATGACAAGCAAGCGCAGGTCGCGGCCATGCGAACGCAACTCCTCGGCCTTGCCGAGCACGGCAGGCCAGTCGACCGGAATGGTCGATTGCGCGGCTGGCTTGTTGCGCCCGTCATGGACGACCTTGACCTGCGGCTCCGTGAGCCGCTCCAGCTCATGAAAAGCCGGATCGTTGCGCAAGTCTTCGCCTGACGGATTTTCACCGTCCAGCGGAGCAAGCCAGAGTGCGAGATCGATCACAGATACCCCCGGCGACCGGCTCTAAAACCGTACGTGACCCAACGTTAGCACACGGTTGCATATTCCCACAATTCGCCATCCGCTCAAAAGTTAACGAGCGCTAATGAATGTCGGTGCAACTGCGTCTCGGATGGCGCAATTCATGGCGCGCCTGCCCGACCTCGTATGTGAAGCGCATCGCATAGGATTATAAAAAATCGTGGTTGTCTGCATTTGGCGGCGCGGGACTCTCCACAAAGAGAAAGGCCGGCTGCATCAAGCGCTTTGTCAAGCGGCTGCTTATGTGGCAGGCTGTCGACGGGCAGATTGCAGGAGCACGTTCGATGGAACAGCGCCGGTCGTCGCAGGGGTTCAAACGCAAGGAACTGGTTGGCAAGCTCAATCCGGTCTGCCTGCGCGCCTTCAAGGCCGCCGCCGACAGCGCCAAGCTGCGCGGCAATCCTTACGTCGAACTCGTCCATTTCATAGAACAACTGGTGCTGTCCGAGCGTTCGGATGTGCAGATGATCATTGCCGATGCCGGCGTCGATGCCAGCCGGCTTACCAGCGAAATGACCCGCGCCGTCGACAAGCTGCCCTACGGCGCCACCTCGATCGAGGAATTTTCCGACCACATCTTCCACGCCATCCAGGAAGCCTGGAATCTGGCGACGCTGGAATTCGGCATGGAGGAGGTCCGCAGCGCCCATATCGTGCTCGCCTGCCTGAAGACGCCGGTGCTGGAAGGCTTGGTGGCGAAGATCAGCGGCGAATTCGACAAGATCGACGCCGACGGGGTCATCGCCCGCTTTGCCGAGGTGGTGGACGGTTCGCTCGAAGCCCGCGCCACGGCAGCAGTGGCTCCCACCGCGGAGGCGCCGCGGCGAGCTCCGGGCGGGGATTCCGCGCTGGCCAAATACGCCACAGACCTCACCCAGCGCGCCCATGACGGCAAGATCGACCCGGTCGTCGGCCGAGACCCGGAGATCCGGCAGATCATCGATATCCTGATGCGGCGCCGGCAGAACAACCCGATCCTGACCGGCGAGGCCGGTGTCGGCAAGACCGCGGTGGTCGAGGGGTTTGCCCTGCGCATCGCCCAGGGCGACGTGCCGCCGCCCCTGCAAGGCATCAGCGTGCGCATGCTCGACGTCGGCCTGATGCAGGCCGGCGCCAGCGTCAAGGGCGAGTTCGAGAAGCGCCTGAAGGCGGTGATCGACGAAGTTCAGTCATCCGAAACGCCGGTCATCCTGTTCATCGACGAGGCGCACACGCTGATCGGCGCCGGCGGTGCAGCGGGAACCGGCGATGCCGCCAATCTCTTGAAGCCGGCGCTGGCACGTGGCGAACTGCGCACCATCGCCGCAACCACCTGGGCCGAATACAAGCAGCACATCGAAAAGGACCCGGCGCTGACCCGCCGTTTCCAGGTGGTCAAGATCGACGAGCCGTCGGAAGCGGTGGCCGTGCTCATGCTGCGCGGTGTAGCCGGCGTGCTCGAACAGCATCACGAGGTGCAGATCCTGGACGAGGCGATCGAGGCGGCGGTCGGCCTGTCGCATCGCTACATCCCGGCGCGGCAATTGCCCGACAAGGCGGTCAGCCTGCTCGACACGGCTTGCGCCAGGGTCGCGATCTCGCAGCATGCGACGCCGGCCGAGGTCGAGGACATTTTGCGGCGCCGCCAGGCGCTCGAGGTCGAAAGCGGCATCATCGGCCGCGAGGCAGCGATCGGCATCGAAGTAACTGACCGGCAGGCGCGGGTCGAGGCCGGGCTCACTGAGACCGGGACCATGCTCGCCGCCGCCGAGGAGCGCTGGGAGCGCGAAAAGGCGCTGGTTGCCGAGATCCTCGAACTGCGCGCGCGGCTGCGCGGCGACGGCGTCCCGCTAGATGCGGTGGCGGCAGCTGAGGCCGATGCCGAACCAGCAGCGCCGGACGAAGAAAAGACCAAGGTCCCCAAGGCTGAACCGCCCAAGGCCGAAACGTCCGAGCCTGAAAAGCCGAAGGCCAAAGCGTCCGAGACCGAAGCGCCGGCTGCCGAAGCTGCGCCGTCAGATCCTGTCGCCGATCTGGCGCGGCTGCGTGAACTCATGGCCGAGCTTGCCACGGCGCAAGGCGAGACGCCGCTGATCCTGCCGTCGGTCGACCGCAATGCGGTAGCTGCCGTGGTCCAGGACTGGACCGGCATCCCGACGGGACGGATGCTGTCCAGCCAGACCGAAAAGGCGCTCAAGCTCGCCGACACTTTGTCCGAACGAGTCGTCGGCCAGGATCACGCCATGGAGATGATCGCCAAGCGCGTGCAAACCAGCCGCGCCGGGCTCGGAGCGCCGGAAAAGCCCGTCGGCGTGTTCCTGCTCTGCGGCCCCTCCGGCGTCGGCAAGACCGAGACGGCCCTGGCCTTGGCCGAGACGCTCTATGGCGGCGAACAGAACCTGATCTCGATCAACATGTCCGAGTTCCAGGAAGCCCACACCGTCTCGACGCTCAAGGGCGCGCCTCCCGGCTATGTCGGCTACGGCAAAGGCGGCATTCTCACCGAGGCCGTGCGCCGAAAACCCTATTCGGTGATCCTGCTCGACGAGGTCGAGAAGGCCCATCCCGACGTCCACGAGATCTTTTTCCAGGTCTTCGACAAGGGCATGATGGATGACAGCGAGGGAAGGCGCATCGACTTCAAGAACACGCTGATCCTGCTGACGTCCAATGTCGGCTCCGAAGTCATCATGGAGCGGACCGGCAACGGCACGGTGAGGGCAGGGCTCGACGGCCTCGATGCTGCACTGCGCGCTCCACTGCTGAAGGTGTTTCCAGCGGCCTTCCTCGGCCGCGTCGTGACCATCCCTTACTATCCACTCTCGGATTCGATGATCGAGGCCATCACCCGCCATCAGTTCGGCAAGATCGCGCGGCGGCTGCGCGCCAGCCACGACGCCGAACTGGTGATCGGCGACGGCGTCATGGCGCTGGTCAAGGCGCGCTGCACCGAAATCGAGTCTGGTGGCCGCATGATCGACGCCATCCTCACCAACACGCTGTTGCCGGAACTCAGCCGCGGCGTGCTGAACCGGTCGCTCGACGGCGAGAAGATGACCAAGGTGACCGTCAGCGCTTCCACTGACGGGTTTGCCTATTCGTTCGAATAGTCAGGCCTGACTGCTCGGCTCCGTCTCGGCGCGGATCAGCTTTATGTCGGCGCCGGCTGCCCAGGCGCCGATATCCTCGCGCCGCAACGCCGCCGCCATCATGTCGGGAAACAGGTCCGGCGTGCAGGCGAAGACCGGTATGCCAAGTGCCGCGACCGAAGCCGACATCGCCTGATCATAGCCCGGCCGGCCCTGATCGGTCAGCGCCAACAGCACGATGACATTGACGCCGGACCGGACCAGCGCCGCAAGCCGCCGCAGCAAGTCCTGGCCGTTGCCGCCCTCATAGAGGTCGGTGATCAGCACGAAGTGGGATTTGGTCGGCCGCTCGATGCGGTCGGCGCAATAGGCGACCGCCTGGTTGATGTCGGTGCCGCCGCCGAGCTGCACGCCAAACAGCACCTCGACCGGGTCGCTGAGCTCTTCGGTCAGGTCGACGATGGCCGTGTCGAAACAGACCAGCTTGGTGCGCACGACCGGCAGCGACGCCATCACCGCGGCGAAAATCGAGGCGTAGATCACCGAGCTCGCCATCGAGCCGGACTGGTCGACGCACAGCACCACTTCGTCGAGATCGACCAGCCGGCGTTGCTTGCGCATGAAGCCGACCAGTTTTTCCGGCACGACGGTTTTGTGCTCAGGCTGGTAGTGGCGAAGATTGGCCGAGATGGTGCGCGGCCAGTCGATGTCGCGTTGGCGCGGCCGGTTGGTGCGTCGCGACTTGTCGAGCGCGCCACGGATCGCCTCGGCGGTCTTCTGCTCCAGCCGCTGCATCAGCTTGGCAACGATGTCGGCGATAATGGTGCGGGCGATGTCCTTGGTCTTGGCCGGCATCACCGAACGCAGCGAGATCAGGTCGGCGACGAGGTTGACGTCGGCCTCGATCGCCTTGAGGAATTCCGGCTCCATCAGCATCTGCTTCAGGTTCAGCCGCTCAAAGGCATCCTTCTGGACGATCTGGACCACCTGGGCGGGAAAGAAGGAGCGGATATCGCCCATCCATTGCGCCACGCGTGGCGCCGAGCGGCCGAGCCCGCCGCGCCGCTTGCGCGGGTCGGCATCCGCATTGGCGCCGTCGCCGTAAAGCGCATCGAGCGCCGAAGACAGTTTTTTGTCATCACTGGAAAGGGCGGAGGAAGCCTCGTCATCGGCGCCGATCGCCAGCCGCCAGCGGCGCTCGCGCCCGCTATCGGAGGATGCTGGGCCGGGTTCGGGCACTTCGGCTTCGTCATCCATTGTCACACTCCGCCCGCCAGCAATGGCCCAAGCCGCTCCAGGTGACGGCGCCAGCCCTCGCCGCCATCCGGCGCCGGCGTCAGGCCGGCCGGCAACCTTGCGGTGCGGCCGAGCACGGCCTCGATCAACCGCCGCCGCTCCATCGAGTCCAGATTGGAGAAGACGCGGCGCAGCAATGGCAGATGCGCGATGAAAGCGTCCTCGTCGAGCGATTTCAGCCACCCATCGACGGCGCCGCGCAGGCCCTCGTCGTAGATCAGCCGCTGGCCGGCAGTGCTGAAGAAACCTTCGAAGAACCCCGCTGCCTGGGCGACCGGCGTCCCCGGCGACAGCCTGCGTCCGAGCAGCCCGGCGGCGTCCTCTGCCGACAGTTGGCCGGCTTCATAGAGCAGATGCGCGGCGCAGCCGGCGAGCAGCGCCGTCGAGCCCGGACCTTCCAGCACGCCGGTCAGGCCGTTGCGCCATGCATCGAGCACGCCTTCGCCGGGCTCGACCAGCCGGATCGCCGTGTCGGCCTTGCGCACAGCACCGACCAGCGTGGTGGCGGCCTGCTCGTCCAGGTCGCGCACCGCATAGGGCAGCGCGATCGCGCCTTCGACGATCAACCGTTCCAACAAACCGGACAGCCGGTTGGTTTCGGTCTTGCGCGCCTCGCCGTAACGGATGATGTCGGCAAGCGGCGGCACCGAGGCCAGCATCTCCAGGCATTCGCTGCTGTGCGCTGCGCGCGCCTCCAACGCTACAAGGCCGGCGCTCGCGGCCTCCGACAGATCCGCGGTAATGGCGCTCTGGACAAGGGCGGCAAGCGTGTCGAGGCTCGCGGCCGCACCGAGCATCTGGATCAGGCGGCCATTGGCGGCCTTTTCGATAGTCGGGCCGTAGATCAGGTTCTCGACCAGGCGCACGGCATATTCCGGCTCCCAGGCCAGCGTCCATTTTTCGCGAAAGGTGCCGCGGCTGCGGCCGGCGTCGGCCAGCCTGCCCCATTGCACGCCAAGCACGTTCAGCCGGTGCAGCAATGTCGAACGAAACAGTCCGCTTTCGCTGCGCAGATCGACCGACAGCTCGCGTTCCAGCGCCTCCGGCTTCAGCCGCGCCGCCTTCTGGTTGCGCTGCAGGTCCTCGATCAGCGGCGCCAGCGGCGTGTCGGGCGGAATCTCGCCGACATCCGCGCCCAAAAGCAGCTCGGCCTCGACCAGCGCCCACAGCACCGCTTCGCCGTTGAACAGCGCCGCGATCGCGGCATCGCGCAATTCCTCGAAGCCGGGCTTCGGCCGCTCGCGAATGGCAGCCAGTGTGCGCGCAAGCCGCTCGGCCTCGATCAGCGACGCGGTCGACACCAGATGGCCCTTCGCCCGCAGCACCGCCGCGATCGTCGCCAGCCACAGCGTCGCGGCGTCGCGCCGCCCTCGTGTGAGCCACAGATGTTTGCACCAGCCGGGCGCGACGACGCCAGCGCCATAACCATAGCCCAGCGCAAGACGCGGCCCGGTCCATGGCGCCCATGTCATGATGCTTTTGCGCCGGGCAATTCCCTTGATCAGCGCCTGGTCGTTCTTCTGCGTGTGCGCGGCCTGCAGGGCCGGCACATGCCATGCGCCGCAGACGACGGCGATCGGTCCGGCGAATTCCTTGCGCGCGGCGGCGATTTCCAATCGCATATGCGCTTCACGCTTGGCCTCGAACGGCGCGATCGCACCTTCGCCGTCGCGCAGCGTCGTCATCGCATCGGTGATGGCAGCGAAGATTGGACCCGGCTGCGGATTCTGCTCGATAATGTCGGCCCACCAGCTTTCGCCATCTTCATAGCCGGCGGCCGCAGCCAGCGTGCCGATCGGGTCGCGATGCGATGCGGGCTCGCCATCCTCACCGGTTTCGTCCTTGGGTTCGGGCTTGTCGGCGTCAGCCGTTTTGTCGGTGTCGTCGGTTGCCGGTGCCGCGAACCGTGCCGATGACGGCAGGTCGATGAACCGCAATGCCGCCTTGTTCTCCACCGCCCACACCGCCGCCTGGTATTCCGGCGAGAACTCGGCGAACGGCCAGAAACTTGTCGCGGCCGGGTCGTCCTCGGGGTAGCAGAGCAGCGCCACCGGCGGCTGCATCTGCGGGCGCGCCAGCAATGGCAGCAGGGCGGACGCGTCGCTCGGCCCTTCGATCAGCACCGCGACCGGCTGCAAGTCCCGCAGCGCCTGCACCAGGCTGTCGGCGGAGCCCGGCCCGTGATGACGGATGCCGAAATAGGCGACGTCGCTCATGACCTCAGATCGCTGCGTTCAGTGCCGCGTAATAGCCGGCATAGTCCGGCCGCTTCTTGAGCACCGTTTCGAGATATTCCTCCAGCACCACCTTGTCCTGCACCGGGTCCTTGACGATCGCTCCGACAAGGCTGGCGGCGAGGCCTTCGGCGCCGAGTTTGCCGCTGTCGAACCACGCCGCCTGGCTGAGGCCGCCGACCATGGTGGCGATCGCCTCGGCGGTCGACAATGAACCCGAAGGCGTCTTCAGCGTCACCTTGCCGTCAGCGGTTGCGCCCGAGCGCAGCTCGCGGAAAATGGTCAGCACGCGCGCAATCTCCTCGCCGACATTTTTCGGCACCGGCAGGTCGAGCCCGCCGGCCATCTCGTCGACCCGCTTGGAGACGATCGCCACCTCTTCCGCCATGTCCTCGGGCAGCGGCAGCACCACCACATTGAAGCGGCGTTTCAGCGCCGAGGACAGCTCGTTGACGCCCTTGTCGCGGTTGTTTGCGGTGGCGATGATGTTGAAGCCGCGCTGGGCATAGAGCGACGTGTTGAGTTCCGGGATCGGCATCATCTTTTCCGACAGCACGGTGATCAGCGTATCCTGTACATCGGAGCCCATGCGCGTCAACTCTTCCAGGCGGCATAGCTTGCCGCTCTCCATGGCGCGGTAGAGCGGCGTCGGCACCAGCGCCTCCTGGCTCGGCCCTTTGGCCAAAAGCTGCGCATAGTTCCAGCCGTAGCGGATCTGGTTCTCGTCGGTGCCGGCCGTGCACTGCACGATCAGCGTCGAGTTGCCCATGATGGCGGCGGCGAGATGTTCCGACACCCAGGACTTGGCGGTGCCGGGAACGCCGAGCAACAGCAGCGCGCGGTCGGTGGCGAGTGTCGCCACCGCGGTTTCCATCAGCCGGCGGCGGCCAACATATTTCGGCGATATCACGGTGCCGTCGCTTGCCTTGCCGCCGAGCAGATAGGTCAGCACGGCCTTCGGCGACAGGCTCCATCCGGCCGGCTTCTGGCGTTCGTCATTGCGCGCCAGCGCCTGCAGTTCAGCGGCATAGGCCTGCTCGACAGGGAGGCGGATGGCTGCGTTCATGGTGCTGTTCTCCGGATTGTCATGTGTTGGTTCCCGTCAGGGCCGCGTTGAGGCGCAGGAAAGCGAGCGAGGCTGCCGCCGGCGGCATGCCAGCCGCAACGACATGCTCGATCAATTTTTCCGCTGTCGCCGCAGTGGCCAGAAAGCCCATCGTTTCCAGCAGGTCGTCGGCGGTTCGCTTCATAGCGTCATCATCGCCGGCGACAGCCGAACGCAATGCCGCCAAGCCCTGGCCGTTCGTCAGGTCGGGCCATTCCAGCCAGTTGGCTTCGAAGCCCTCGGCAAGGGTGAGCGCGCCAATATACTGCGGCGTATCTTTCAGGATCAGTCTGACCAGGACACGCTTCCTGCGGCTATCCAGGCGCGGTGTCAGGTGCAGCACGAATAGTGCCGGCTTGCCTCCCCCGGCGACTAGTGTGTCGGCCATCTGCGTTACGGCAGCGTCGCTGCCCGACGCTGCGACCATTCGTGAGATCTGGATGTCCGCATTTTTGTCGGCACCGAATTGCCAGGCTGCAATGAAATCGGGTTCGCTGACCCCAAATCGGGAAGCGAGGTCGACCAGGTTGCAGGTCTCGAACAATTCGGCGCGGCGCTTTTCCTGCGCCGGCGATTTGAGCTTTGCCGGCGTGTAGGTGGTGCGGCGGCGGATGAAGCCGGATTTGCCTTCTGTGATGAAGGCGGCGAGTTCGGCAACGGGGTCGTCGGCTCCGTCGTTGCCCGGCCGGCCATGCTCGCCCAGCCTTGCCAGCAGCCGGCCCGCCAGCTCCCGCACCTTGCCGGAGCGGTCGGTGGCCAGGCTTTTCAGGAATGGCGCGTCCGTGGGCGTCAGGTTGAAATGCATGAGTTCGATGAGCGCCAGCCGGACTTCAGCCGGCTCGCCCGTCGCCTTGGCTTCCATCAGGCTGCGGGCCGTGGCCGGATCGCGACGGCGCATCTCGGCCAACGCGATACGGCGCGCGGCGGGGTAAAAGTCATCCCAGTTCTGCGCCGTCAGCTGCTCCTGCGGGGCAATCTTCAGCCCCTCGACGCTGGCCTGCCAGTCGATCCACGGCGCATAGATGTCAGGGCTGTTCTGGTCTGATGCCGACGGCATCCAGTCCATCGGATGCAGCACGTAGCCGCGGCTGGCGACGAGCGTCGCGACACGCGACTTGCGCTGCGCATCGGCGGCGTTCTTCAGGGCCGCCCGCAACAGCGGCCGCAACCGCTCCGGCAGCAGCGGCAGGCCAAGCCTCGGCAGCGGCGGGCGCCGCTTCAGCGTCTTCGGCGCCGACCGCCGCAGGCCGACATCGAGCGCCTGCGCCGCGATCGCCAGCAGACGTCGCTCCCGTTCGTCTGGGCTTGCGCTATCCGCGATCTCCTTCCATGCGGTTGGCGCCAGATCGAACGCGGTTCCGCCGGTGATCCAGCAGTCGCGCATCGTCGCCAGGCCGGTTAGTTCGAGCTCGTTCATGACAGATCGAGCCTCCCGAAGCCGCTTTGCGCGGCCAGCAGATCGAGCCGCGCGCCGTTCCAAAGCGCTGCCGTGGCCGCGAGGTCGAGGCCAAGCACGGTCTGATCGACGGTCCCGCTAACAGGCAGGGCGATCCCTTGCGGGTCGTGCGCCGCTTGCCACCAGGCGGTGCCGCGCTCATCGAGCAGGATCGCGCCGGCAGGCAGCATCAGCGGGCTATCGGTCGACCAGGGCGCTGCGTCCTGGTGCGCCGCATGCGCCGCGAGCGGGTCCTTGACAGCGTCGAGGCCGAAATCCGGCCAGGCGCCCGACACGACGTCGCCCTTGCGCTCCGCCACCAAGGCCCGCAGTGGCTGGCGCGACGGGTAGAATACCAGGCGGGCGTGGAACCGGTCACCGGGCGTGAACGCCGCCGAGCGGCGGCCGGCCGAAGCCGGAAAGAAATCGAGCAGCAGCCCAAACTGCGGCGTCGGGCTTTTCAGATCGAGCAGCCAGGTCGAATGGCTGACGAGACCGTCGCGGCGGGTCTCGATCTTCTCGCCGACGACCTCCCAATGGCTGTCGACCTGCTTCGCGTCGGGACTGGACAGAACCTGGTCGCGGGTTTCGGACGCCGACACCAGTCGCTTCAGCTCGGGATCGTCGGGCGCCGAGCGCCAGGCTTTGGCCAGCAGCACCAGCTTGCCGAGTTCGCGGATCGCCGCGTCCGGCCGTTCCTCGCTGCGC
>NZ_JAMYQZ010000013.1:0-97302 GCF_040321145.1 Mesorhizobium sp. M0514 | reverse complement strand
CCCGGAAAATTCTCCAACAGAAAGCTGGCCGGAACCGCGCGGCGGCCCCGGCCATCGCGCTTACTCGGCGGCGATGTTGAAGGGTTCGCCCCACTCGGCCAGGGCGCTGCTGTCGGCGAGCGCAGCGTTCGTCGTATCCGGCTCGGCGGCTTCCGGCTCCAGTTCAGCAACGTCCGTCGATCTGGCGTCCGCACCTTCCTCGTCTTGCCGCTCAGCGAACACCGCAGGTTCTGGGGTCCGCAAGACCGCAGGCAGCCATCCAGTCCCGGCGAGCAACTGCTCGGCGGCTTCCGCCATTGGCTGCTTTTTCAGGTCCGACAGCCTCTCTGCCGCCTCTTCGCTGGCAGCATCGCGCACGGCGTCGAGGATATGTGCCTTGGTGATGCGCCCGAGGTACGTCCGGACGGTCGGCGTCCAATGTGCCGTCATATCGAGGTTGACGGCTGTCGCCAGCCTGTCCGCTGTCTCGTGGGCGCGAGGCTTGCGCTCCCAAGGCTGCTTTACGGCATTAACGGTAAGTGAGGCGCAATGGGCGAACAACGCCATGACGCTGGCATGGTCGAGTGGGGCGATGAAGCCCCACAGGTCAGCCAGATCGCGAGGCATGTCCGCAGCCCACTCCGCATGTCGATCTGCCAGTGCCTTGCCTGCCGCCGTATCCTCGATGCCGTCCGCGTGACCGGCGAGATAGACGCTGGTTGGGCGAATTTCGAGGCAGTGGGCCTCAGCACCCTGATAGAAGGTCTGCGCGGCAAGCGTATGAGTCACCGCGACAAGCGCGATGTCCGGCTGTTCGCCAAGCGCAAGGCGAAGCCCAAGCGTCCGATGAGCGGTTAAGTCGCGAATGAGAAGGTCCGACAACGGCCTGCCGTCATCCTCCGCTTCTTCGTCGCTGCCGCTGCCGTCTTCGATGATCTCGCCATCGTCGTTGAAGGCGTAGTCCTCGCCGTCTGGCCGCGTTTCAGCTTCCGATCCCGTCTGCTCATCCTCGGCGCGGATGAAGCCACGTTCGATGCGGGCCGTTCCGTCATGGGAAAGCACGACGAACATGCCGCCACGGGAGACAACATCAGGATCGTAGGCGTGACGCAGAGCGTCAATGCGCTCGATCTCGGCCTCGATCTTCCCGAAACGCTGATTGACTTCGTCCGGCAGTTCCTCGGCGCTATCCCATTCCTCCGTGAGCCGGTTGAACTCGTCCAATGCTGTCGTGTACGCGGCGTTATCTTCCTCCGACAAATCCACCGGCTGCGGGTAGGTGCGGCGCAAGCCGTTGGCATGAGGATAGTCGATATGGACATCGGCCCATTTCCAGCCTTCGGCCTGCCTGACGCTTTCCGAGATGCCCTGGAGCTTCTCGATCACCAAGCGGTCGAGCAAAGCGGCATCCTCGTAGAAGCCGCCACGATCCTCGGTGAACAGGTCGCGCAGGATGGCGCCACCAGCTTCCATGTAGGCTTCCGCGCCGATGAAGACGGCTCGCCGGTCGCTCGCTGCAATATGCGTCCGCGTCAGCTCACGGCGGATGATGTAGGGATCGCGATTGTAGGTGAGGCTTTCGAAAACCTGTTCCTGCCGGGCGTGATCGTCGGTGATGGCGAAGGCCATCAACTGGTCGAGGGTCAGATCGCCGTCGCGGTAGAACTGCATGAGCTTCTGGCTGACCGCTCCGAGGCGGAGGCGCTGCCGCACGACATGCGCGGTGATGCCGAAGCGGGCGGCGATTTCCTCCGCACCCCATCCGCGATCCTCGTGAAGCTGGCGGAACGCCTCGAACTGATCGGCGGGGTGCATCGCCTCGCGCGTGATGTTCTCGTCAAGGCTGATCTCATGGGCATCGTTGACCGTGTCGATGACGCAGCGGATCGGTTCGGTCTTCTTGATCTGCTTACGCTTCACGCGCAGCAGTTGCGCCAGCCTGCGCCCTTCACCGATGCTGACGAAGTAGAAGCCGGTTTCCACCCCCTCCCCGCCAAGCTCCGGCTCAACTACTAGATTTTGGAAGATGCCCTTGGCGGCGATACTCGCCGCATAGGCCTCGATGATCGCCTGGCTGTGCGGGGTCTTGCGCGCGTTGCGTGGCGACTTCTTCAACTTGTTCAGTGGAATGAAAACCTCCGTGCCGTTTTCGCTGGTAGTTCCCGTCTTCGCATTCGTGTCATTGGTCGTCATGGTTCTGGTCCTTCTCGTTAAACGCCGAAGGCATGCCCCTCGGCATGCCTTCCGGGGGCGCGTGAGCGCGCGGCAGAGAGGGGGGCGAATGCCGGCGAGCGGAGCTGGGCTGCGCGTCGAGCGGGGCGGTTGATCTGTTCAAAACGCGATGGTCGTGCGCCGCCTTGCGAGCGGGCGACCCCGCTCTGCGCAGGCGGTGTTCGCGGGGGAGAGATGGCCAAGACCATCTCTCCCCTTCGCCGATCGTCTGATGCTTGAGCACGTCTCACATGCAATAGGGGAAGTTGCCAGCCGATGCGCGCCGGATCGCTGTTCGACACTTCGCGATCGCTCGTCGCGTCGAAATCCCCATCTGCGGCGCTGATCGGCGTCGTGTCCATGCCTTCTATCGAAGGGTTCTCAGCCAGATTGCGTTGGACGGCGACCGCGAAGGCAAAATATTTGTTGAGATCGCCGAGTTTAGACAGTCTAGTATCGGTCTAATAATGGAGCCCGATTCAAGCTTGGGCTAGGGGGGAGAATTGTCGAGATGCCAAGTGCAGTAGAAGTGTTCGGCTTCCGTCTGCTGAGATCGCTAAACGCATGCGTCTGGGGATATTTCTGCTTCTGTCGTGTGCGAACATCCCTTCAGCAAGGGCTCGCCATCCGAAGGCAAGCACCTAAAACACTAGGGACGGCCCGGCTCATCTGCGCAGGCACTTTCTTGGCAAATCGTCGATGAAGAACCCCTTTGGCTTCGACCCGAATAAGATGACGCCCAAACCGTCTCCCGGCAAAACCACGCTCCCAACCATGGATCTCTCAGACACCCCGGTAGAACCCTTTCTCATTGATACGATTAAGGATCATGAAAGGCTTCGCAGCCCAATCCTCAGTCTTCCAGCTGGCCTCGATTCCAAATGGTTCGAACGCTGGATTTCAGTCTCGAATAGGAGTCTTCGGCTATTCCACAACAAATGGTCATCGAGCGTTACACAATTGACGGGCTTCCGGTGGCCAGAGAGTCGCCCTGACGTAGATTGCCTTTTCGAGATGCTGCCTGAAGCGTCAAAATACCCATTCTTTCTTCGACTTCTCGTCTCGGAACTTCAGGTCATCACAGGAAAGGACTCGCAGTACAGAAAGTTGTTGGCTGGGTATCGAGGCGCGTTGCAGAAGGCCAATCTTCGTCCTCGGAGAGTATCGCCGGAAGAGGGTGGGGGCAGAAAACAACTCGCGCAGTTAGCGGCGGCTGGCCAATGGGAGATCGTCAGCGCGGTCGTTCTCTTAGATTGGGCAAGCCTTCCCGCTCCTGACAAGGTTCCCGCCATGGCGGAGGTCGCCACGCACTGCCCGGCCCTTGCCGACTACATTCGAACAGTTATGGCATGTGACTTCAAAGAGTTCGATAGGATCGTCCAGGTTGCCAAGCTAGGATCACAGGCTGTCCCCCTGACGATCGAGAGCCAGCAGGAGAACGAGACTTCGAATGTTGACTCCGGGTCCGCGAAACATGCCGCGACTAAGCCGGGGGTAGAAGAAACACGGCCGATGGATGTTCTTTCAGGCGAGGCGACGATCGACCTGGGCGACAGCACGATCGACGACCACGAACCCCTTAGACGCACATCGCAAGCGTGGATCGCCGACCTCGCCGATATTATCAGAACGTCCGAAAGTGCGATTGCCGGCCCCCCGCGCCTGTCGGCCGCGTCGGAACTCGCACGCCTAATAGCCCGCGTACACGGACATGCAGCCGGCTATGAGGCGGCCCTCCCGAAAGGCGTCAATACGAATGAACTTGTTGGCCGCATGGGTGCCATCCTTGATTTTGTAAGAGCCATGTTCGTCCACATGGAGTTAGACAGCGACAGCACAGACGAGAGGATTGAGCAGGGCGCGGAATTGATCTCGCGCGCGCCAAACACGGCTGCCGTTATTGCAATTGAGGCAATTGAGGCCGGCATCGCGAAGGCAGAGGCCGCTCAAAAGGATGCCAGGGCAGCGATGGATGACGATGATCGCGCAAAGCTGCTGCCGCGCAAACAGCGAATCGCTGTGGCTGCAGGAATCATCCACCGAGCCGAGAGCGCCGCAAACCTTGCTCTTGATGAGATCATCGCGGCAGCGGCGGCGCTTACAGATGCAATTCCGGTCGCCTCTCATGACGTGCTGGAAACGCCGCAAAATGATCCGTTGGACGTACCGGGGACGGATAGGCAAGGTGTTGGGTTCTCGACAATTGTTGAACCCTATCCGTCGATAACCACTCCGGTCTCCGCAGCGGGTCCCCAAGAGGATATAGCTCCAGAAGTTCTGTCTGAATTTGCCGGAAACGATCAGGAACTAGCCATTCCTGCCGTTGCACCCGTCCAAGCACCTATAGTCGTAGACGATGAGGTCGATCCGCTGCTGCTTGATGCGGTGGGCACAGCTGACACATTGTTTGAACATCAAGAATTCGGGCTCGCCTATCATTTCGTCAGAGCCTGCGAGCGGGTGCTCGGCGAGGGGTCCGGGGTTCCCTACGGGGCCGACGAGCTCCGGCTCATCGCTCTGGGCGCGCGGATGGCGGGGCACTCGCGCCACGAACCAGAAGGTTTCCGAGCCTCTTTGAACGCCTGCGCGACCGGTCATGACTTTTCTGAAGATGCTGGCTCTCGACAGGAAGCTCTACGAGTCGCCGTGACGGCTGCCGTAATCCCAACTGCACTTTTCAACGTGGCGGACAGTAGCGCGGCGTTCGCGGTTATAGACAGAATCCGCCCTACCGGGAGCTGCTCAGGTTTTTATCAGCTGTACGAGACGCTGGAAGAGAACAGGCGATTGGGCTTTCCCCTCACCGTCGCAAGCGTCAGAGCTGCAAGCGCCGCGAACGCCGACCTTTCCTATGTCGACGAACGCAAACGTGCCGTAGTTGAGCAGATCAGGGCTCTGCAGTCCGCGACATTCCGCTTCGTGCTGGGTCAAAAGGTAAAGCATGCATTGTTGTCCCCGCAAGGTCCTGTGGGGGTACTAAACTCCGCTTTGTCAGGAAACAGTGGGGCCAATGCGGCTGCCAAGTTCGCCGGGCTGTACAGGTCACGAGAAGACATCGTCGCGACTTTGATTAAGTCAGCCAATGAAGTGGGCAATGGGCAGGTAATTGATGGTGCTGCGCGCGAACGGCTTGTTGCGCTAGTCTCCGATATTTCAGCGCTCAGCTTGGAATATGCGGAGGCAGCCCGGCAAGTCGAGGACCTGCGTTCTGCCGGTGGCAAGATGGCTCTGATACGCCGGCTCATAGACAACTTCATTAAGGGAATCGAACACTTTCGCAATGAAGCATCGGCGCCAACGGGCGACGCATTGTTGGATGCGGCCAACACCTACGCGAGGCAGGTGCTGGGGCAGATAGAGAAAACCCTCAAGGGCAGAGCCGTAGCCGAATTCGACCGCAAAGAAGCTAGCCTTGCACTTCATGTTCCCTTGTTGTGGCTACCAGGCATGACTTGGAGCCACGCGTGGACCCCGTCGCCGAACGACGCTTCGAGGCTGATGAAAGCAATTGCTGACCTTCCGTTGCCCAGGATAGTAGGAGACCTCGCAGAAGCGCTTGAAGCCGCCATAGATAAACGTTGCAAAGAGGACGCGTTCGTACCAGCGAAGATTCTCCTCTCCTTTGCGAAGCGGTTCGGCTGCAGCGATTCTCGCGTGGAAGACGTCCGCGCGAGAATCGAGACAGCCGAGAGCACCCGAAAAGGCCAGCTCAAGGCCAAGCACGAGCAGGTATCCAGCTTGGTCGAAAAGGTTCGGCGCATGGCCCTCGGCAGCCTGAAGGGGTCATCTGAACTGGAAGAGCGTCTCCGCAGCGTCCCACTCGACGAAAAGCCAATAGTTGTGGCCGCCGAGTTCATGCCTGAGGAAACAGAGGGCACACATGTCTCGGACGTCAATGCCGCCTTCCACAGGTTGGAAGACCTGGAAAGAGAAGCTCGAAAGCTCTTAGATGAAGCCAAACGGGAGTTTGTCAAAAGCATCGACGACCTCATTCAAGGCGATAAGATCGACGGCGCCGCTCGGGATAATCTGCGCAGACTTTTGGATACGGACGATCTTGCCACGCTCTCGGATTGGATTTCGGTTTTCAGTGCCGATGACGAACGGCGGCCGGTGCTAGGCGGCAACATCGTAAACCCCGCGCTCGACCGGTTCCTCAAGATCTGCGAAAGCACCAAGAGCGTGGATTTGGTGGCTCTGCAGCATTCTGTTGCTGCCGGAAAAGATGACGGTCCCTTCCAGTTTTCCCTTATCGAGGAAGAGCGCCGTGAGGAAATCGGGAGCACCATCCGTGCCTGGCTTGATTTTAAGCGGAACCTGAGAGGCAATGCCGGCCTCGCGCATCTAGGGCCGAAGCTCGTCAGTCTTCTGTCCCAAATTGCATTCGAAGCACAGCTGGTGGACCTCAACAAGGAAAGAACGGATCAGAAAAGGTCCGTATTCGTCTTGGACGCAAAGATGCGCCTGCCGCTCGATGCCTCGTCTTTGATGTTGCCTGATTTTGGCAGCTCTACCAACGGGGGATGGCGGGTGGCCGCTGCCCCGAACACGGTCAGCAATGTCGAAATCCTTAATCTTGCGGAAGGTGCGGAGCCTCGCGGTGCCATGATTCTGGTCTTCGGGCACCTTTCGCTTGAGCGACGATATCAGATAAAACTCGAATGCTTAAAACGGAAACGGAAAGTGATCGTAATCGACGAGATGCTGCTTCTCGCAGCACTTTCGTCGCCCGAGCGGCGACCCTTGATGCTGTTCGAAATCGCTCAGGCCTTCACGACAGCAACACCATACCAAGATTACGGTCGGTCCGCTCAAGTGCCGCCCGAAATGTTCAAGGGTCGAGCAAAGGAGTCTGCGAGCATCGTCAATCCGTTCGGTTCGTACATCGTCTATGGTGGTCGCAGGCTGGGCAAGACAGCGTTGCTGCGCCACATTTCACGAAAAGCTCCAGAACATGCGCTGTTCGCATACCTCGATCTGGTAGACTCGCCGTCGGACCTATTGTGGGAAAGGGGTTCAGAGGTTCTTATTGAAGTATTCGGCGGCAAGCAGGCAGCCACGGCCGACGAGTTCGAAGCGGGAGTCAGAGCATATCTCGCTGGCGATGACAGGCGCCGAATTCTCCTGATGTTCGACGAGGCGGACAATTTCGTTCGGGAGCAGGCATCTGAAGGAATTCGTCACCATCATGTCCTACGGCTGTTGACCTTGATGGCCGATACCGACCACCGCTTCAAGTTCGTACTTTCCGGCCTGCACAACGTCTCCCGTACCACACGTTCAGAGAACTCTCCTCTGGCTCAAATCTCGAACGACTCGGTTCGCATAGGGCCTCTCGTCTATGGCGATGCCGGCGACGCCGAAGAATTGATAAGGGTGCCCCTGGCGGCCTTGGGCTATGAATTCGCACGCAGGGAGGACGTTTGGCGCATCCTGAGTTTCGCCAACTATTACCCGATCCTGATCCAAGTCTTCTGCCAAGGATTGCTGACGAATGTCGAGGAACAGCAGCGCCGCACACAACGCGAGCTGAGACTGATCACGACGCAGATGGTCGATACCGCGATGAAGAGCCCGAGCATCAAGGCCGCGCTCTACGGCAGTTTCGAGAAGACGATCAGGCATATCGAGCAAAGGTATGAACTACTTACGTACATCGTGGCGGAGCGGGCACTAATCGACGCGGTCGAAGGCGCCGATGGCGATGGTATGACTGCAAGTGAAGTGTCTGAACGTGCCGGGCGCTACTGGCCAGAGGCATTTCCTAAGGGCAGCGACCCTTCGGAGATTGAGTACCTGCTCGACGAGATGGAGGGGTTCGGAATCCTCCGATGGATGCCATCTGGAAGGTGGGCTTTGCGTTCCCGCGTTCTGCTCGATCTCATGGTCGAAGACGAGGAGGACCTACTAGGCCGCATCTACAGTTTCAAAGGAAAGCCGCTGGAGGCTCCTTTTGATCCTAAAAACAGCCGGACGAAGATTACGGGAACGGGGAAAGCCGAAGTCGAGGGCAAGGTTTCGCCGCTGACCGACGGGCAGGAAGCTGAAATCATGTCGCCGGTTCGCGAGCACGGACGCGCCATTGTGCTGTTCGGCGCGCCAGTTTCCAACGTCGAACATGTTCGTTTCGCCCTTGAAAGGTCGCGGACAGCCCGAGGCAAGGGTTCGCCGGACGTCAAGGTGGAAATCCGCGGATGGAACCGCAGCGATCTCATGCAGGAGATCCGCAAAGGAAAGCATGGGAACGGTACAAAGGTACTTGTTGTAACCAACCTTACGAACTGGACGCCGGATTGGGTCGTTGATGCTGCGCGTCATCCCAACGTAGCCAAAGGATTGGTCAGGCCACTCTTCATTGGCAACGCGAGTCACGCTCTGTCTTGGGCGAAGGCGTACCCGATCGGATCAAAACCGCCATCCAGAGTTAATATAGAGATATTGCGGCCTTGGGCACGTTCATACTTGGCGACGCGACTCGATGGCCTGAATGCCCTCAAGACGACGACCGTGGACAAGATTCTTAAAACGACGGGGGGATGGAACGAACCTTGTCAAACAATCTTTGCGCACGCCATGACAGGTGCGCAGCTGGAAAAGGCAATCAGTGAGGCGGGTTCTGCGCTGGAGAAGGCAGGCGTAACAAGCCTGTTTGGCACAGCGCCCGAACTCGTGCCCACCTATCGCACAATGGCAACATACTGCGAAGATGGCACCCCCGCCGACGAAATTGCCGACTTGATCGCAGACCCATCGTGTTCCTCGCTGGCGATCCAGTTTGGAGCACTCGCTGGCATCCTGACACTATCGGTAAATCCACTGGACGCGGGCAGCAAATTGGTGAGCATGAACGCGCTAGCTCGTACCATGTTCGGAACTGCAGGCGACAAATGAGAGAAGGATTCGAATGGTGGACCTTGCCCGGGCCAGCGGGCTTTGTCTCCCGGGTCATGTCCGACTTGTGGACCTCAGGCATTGCCGTTGTTGAGTGTCCCAGGCCGCTGCCGGTTGGCTTTAAACATGCGCTAGCACGAAAGCTCACTGACGAACTTGCCGCAGAGGCTGTTTCGTTCAATGCATCCGACGCGGAGGTTGGTGGTTCGATCATTCATTCATTGGCGCTGGCGCGGGGCGTAGCTGGCCTTGCCATCGGTACCGTAGCAGACTTCCTGTCAGATCCGGAACTGGAAGGAACTGCATTTGTCATCGACGGCGTTACCCGGGAACAGGTCAGCGTATGGGGAGCATTGCTCCGCACGTTAGTGCTCGAGCGAAAAAGGCAAGCCATTACTTCTGGACCATACCTTGTTGTATTGGCTCCTACGGGCCTTGGAAAGGACGACGCCAGACGCCTCAGAGGCGCAGTAACCCCACGTAAGATGATTGGCACCGTTACATCTCTCGATACCGGCGCGTGGGTGGCAGCAAGCGGCATTCGCATCGGCGCCGGTATCATAGAACGTCTTGCTGTGGCCACGGTCATCGAAGTGGCGGCTTGGTCGCGAGAGTTACTTGAGATGGGCCTTGCTTGGGAGGAAGAAGATCAGCTGGCGCCGATCTCGCGGCTTCAAGTTCTGGCAGGATCGAGATCCTGGCCCTATCCGTGCTGGGAAAACGGCCTCGTGGACCTATGGGATGACGTGCCGGTGCCTCACGCTGCCGCGGCCGTCGCACATAGTCTCCTTGATGAGATTGATCGCCGGGTTTGGGCAGCCCAGGCGCGGGCGCTGCTTCCGATGGTCGATGCCGTTCGGCGAGGTTTGATCCGAAAATATCTTGACGAGCTTGAACGCCGCGCCAGCCCCGAGAACCCTTACGTTAAACAGATAAATGATCGAGTTCTTCGGTATCATAGTCCGTGGCAATTCGAGTGGTACGAAATTCTCACTTTGCTCGAGCCCCACATGTCTCACGACGAGCGGAACGGTGCGCTAGCCTTTAAAAGGGCCCGGGACTGGCTATCTCACGGCAAACCCGCCGCCAATTCTCAACTTTTCCAGCTTTCCGAATGGTGGGAGCGCTTGGCCGACTCGCTTCCCGCCTCAGTACCAGGATGGGACTGGCCTCGAGCTGGGCAACGCCTAATGATGACGGTGGGGCCGGCAGCGTCGGGGAAGAGTAATTGGGCTGCATCGCAAGGACTCCCGGTAGTCTCAACGGAGAGCATCATACTGGAACTTCACGGAAGTCTGTCCGTAGGCGACCTCGGGCAAATATTTCGCGTAGCGAGAAACCGGGCCGGCGACTTACTGCGCACAGGGTCCGACGTGGTGTTGGATGCCACGCACATCGGAAGTTCCGACAGGGTGCGAAATGCAAAAATGGTACCGAACGATCTTCCCGTCGAGTATGTGGTGATCGATCGTGACCCGTTCGAAGATATCTCTTCACAAGGGATGGGGAAGACAGGTCTCACAGAAATTCCCCGGTTGCAGTTTCAAGACGCCGAAGCGAGATGTCTTGCCGGTGATGGCCTTCCCAATGTCCGGGTCATCGATCTGAGAAATATCGATCGGTAATTTACATGGCGAGTGAGACTTGGCTCATTTGGGCAGCCTCTTGCGTGCTTTGATCCGCTCGAACTGCATTCAAGACTTGCAGGTTGGATCATACGTGAGGCGCGCTGCCGTGACTCATGACTGAGCCAATGGATCGTCAGCCCACCTAGGACCAGAAACGGTGGCGTGCGTGTGATATGATCGCGCCGGACGAACAGTGCCTACACTTGTTCTACCACTCTCGCATCCGCAATCTCCGCACGATCCAGTGCTGCTTGCACGGCCTCTTTATTCAGCAAAACTATGTGCTGCGCCCGCGTAGGCTCCTTCTCGGCATCTCGAAGCAAACCGAGCCTCTTCAGCACATAGAACAGCATTGAACAGCGCACCGACAGCACCGCTTTGTTGCCGGTCATACCGTAGTCCTTCGCCACGACCTTCTTCTGATTTTCGGTGAGAGCAGGATGCGGCGTGATTTCGACATGGATGCGCTCGTGCCATCTCAGATCATCCCTGCTGTGCGCGCCAAACGGGCCAGGGGCTCGTGCTTCCAGAATGCGCGGCAGTATGAAGTCTTTGAATTTAGCATCGGTATGGCAGTATGCCCGCGCATGCCAGCGAAAGCCGTCGTAGCCGAAGGCGTGGGGCGACATGCGCCGCCAAACGGGATCGGTTCGCACGCGGCTCATAGACTGATACAGAACCTCCACCGATTTCTTATCGCGCATTGCGTCGAGGACTGATCGCAGCACGGCCGTGTTGACCTCGCGGTGCGGTGTAAGGGCGATATCAGAATCGGGACAATACCCTAGCCAGGATTCGGTTGGCTTTGATAATCCTTCCGCAAGGGAGCGCAACCGAGATAGGTACGCGTCGGGGTCGCGGCTCAGGAATTTAGGCTCGAAACTTCGTGACGGTATGTAGCGTTTCCCGCTTTTGTCATACTCAACATTTCCCGGCGCTTGATCCTGATACAGCGTCAGGTCTTTCGATGCCTGCGGCACCGAAACGCCGAACATCTTGATAATGTCCGCGCGGTTGACGCCGCCTTCCCAGAACAGCCGGAACTCTATGAATTCCAGCCTTTGTTCAACGCCCCACCGTACACCGGGCTTTTCGTTTTCCATCAGAACCTCGATATGGGTATAAACTATATTGACATAGAAAGGCGATGCGTATAATTCATATACCCATTAGCGCGGACGGTCAAGCCGTTGATGCTCAAGCCAATACGGTCGGAGACTCCAACCGAAAGCGAGGGCGACCTTCCGCCCCATCGGCAACGCCGACTGCACCCGAATCGATTTTGCTAATGGCAAGAAGATGCTCGTCGACCAGCCGGAAGAACTGAATTGGATCTCCGGGCTGTACAGCGCAATCATCTCGATGGGCCTGTTTCACGCATCTCGACGACGACCGTTACTGCGGTTCCGGCGACTTCTTCTGGCTCGACCTTGCAGCCCAAGTACCAAGGCGAGAGGGCCGGAAGCCAGAGCTGAATACGGCGCAAGAAATCTGCGGGCGTGAACGACAAACGCGCTTCAATTTCAGCGCCACGGCGCCTTCCTCGACCTCAATCGCAGATACGAATATAAAGTGTATGGACATATTAAAGCTATCCGTGTACTAATGCTTCCCATTGACGCCCTTCGACAATGGTCTGGGCGATTTTGGCCCGTATCGAACGGATCGGGAAACAGAGGGAATTGAAAATGACAGGCGCAAACGATCAGGTTGAGAAATTTCTTCAGGCACTCGTGGGAGAACTGGCCATTCCGGTGTCTCGGTATGAACAGGCCGAGACGAGCTACAAGTCCCTGGGCGATTGGTTTCACCGGCCCGAGAGCACGGTGCGGAATTTCGACCCGGCGGTTTATGTACAGGGATCGTTTCGCCTCGGAACAGCGATCCGACCGATAAGCGACGCTGAGGAATATGACGTCGACTCTGTCTGTGAGTTGAAGAAGCTCACAAAGAACGAGCTAACGCAGTTCGACCTGAGGCAGCTCTTGGGCCACGAAATCAAGGCTTATCACGACGCCAAAGGGATGACGAAGCCGGTGCGCGAAGGCCGGCGTTGCTGGATCCTCTCCTATGCGGATGGCGCCCAGTTCCATATGGACGTCCTTCCCTCGTTGCCGAATGGCTCGGAACAGCGGCTCCTTCTGGAACGCGCGCAATTCGATGCGCGGTGGGCGGATACTGCGATCGCCATCACGGATCGTGATGTCCCGACCTACCGGGTGCGGACGGCCAACTGGCCGCGCTCCAATCCCAAGGGATATGGGGAATGGTTCAAGTCCCGGATGGCCTCGGTCCTCGCCCGGCGCAAGCAGGTCCTCGTGGAGTCGTTGAAGAGGCAGGGGGTCACGGCTAGCGTCGAGAAGCTGCCGGACTATCGCGTGCGGACACCGTTGCAGGCGGCGGTGATGCTCTTAAAGAGGCACCGGGACAACATGTTCACCGGCGAGCCCGATGTGAAGCCCATCTCTGTCATCATCACGACGCTGGCAGGCCACGCATACGGGGAACAGGACGCGATCTCCGGCGCCCTCTCTTCGATCCTGGAGGGCATGGAGCGGTACATCCATCACGATGGTACCAAATACATCATTGCGAATCCCACCGACCCGTTCGAGAACTTCGCTGACCGATGGGAGAAGGACCCGCGCAAGGCGAAGGCCTTCTTCCGGTGGCTCGAACAGGCCCGGCAGGATTTTGGACGCGCCGCCCACGCCACAACGTTGCAGCGCATGAACGAAGCGGTCTCTGCCCGGATGGGCACGGCGTTGACCGACCGAGCAGTGACAAAGATCAACGGAAACGGTGGAGGGCTCCTGCGCACGCCGTCCGCTGCCCCTGCAGCAGTGGCCATCCCGACCTTCGGAAACGCGCCTCGGGTGCCGACGACGCCGAAAGGATTTGCATGAGCTGGTGGCTGACGAACGCCTCCCGTGCGAGGTCCGAGCAGGTCGCGCTCGCACAGTTGCTGGAGCGCGCCGGATGGTTGTCGGCTGTCGGCTGGAGGGTCGGCGACGACCTTCAGCTGATCGTGGATTTCGACATCCAGCACAACGGTGAGACGTTCAGCCTCTACATGGTGTATCCGTCGACCTTCCCGGATACACCGCCCATGGTGTTATCGCGGGACAGTAAGCGGCTTACCTGGCACCAGTACGGGGCTGGAGGAGAGCTCTGCCTCGAGTTCCGGCCGGACAATTGGGATCCGTCGATCACCGGGGCGATGATGGCTGAGAGCGCATATCTTCTCCTGTCGGGTGAGAGGCCGGAGGGAGACGAGGGCGGCGTTGTTCCATCAGCTCATAAGGCGTCGATCGGCCGCGACGCCCGCAACGGGCATATGAGGTTCGTACTTGACGGAGGCGTCATCGAAGTTCTCGAAGGACTTCCAGTCGATACCGCTGTACCAATCATCGCCTGGGACCGGTTCGAGAAACCGACGTGGGTTGCATCTCTCGTCAGTGTCGGGGACGAAGGCTCGATATGGTCGAACAGCGGTCCCGAGCCTTCGCGCTCCTCAATCGCAAAGGGATTCGCCTTTCGCACAACGCGTGAGATCGACGGCTTCGGGGCAAACCCGGGGCGTTTCGCCGAGCTGTTGCCTGCTGAGTTCCCCGAACTTGCGGAGCAACTGCTGGAAAGCCCCTTTGACGGTTTCGTCCTGCTCGGGGACGCAGACCGGTGGATCGCGCTGAACCTCTATCCGCACGAAGGCAAGCAGACTGTCTTCGGCTATAAGATGATCATCGCACCCGGTACATCCGGCCGTTTGTCGGCGAACCACGCCGGTCTTGCAGAGAAGCGGGTCGCGATTGTCGGATGCGGCTCGGTTGGATCGAAGATCGCTACCACCCTTGCCAGATCCGGCGTCCGAAAATTCACGCTCGTCGATGACGATATCTTCTTCTCGGCAAATCTGGTCAGGAATGACCTCGACGCAAGAGCGATTGGCCAACATAAGGTCGACTCCTTGACGGCTCGCCTCAAGGACATCGTCGCGAATGCCGAGATTTCCATTTGGCGCGTAGCGATAGGTCAGCAGGAGAGTGCCGGAACGACCGAGTCCGTCATGGAGGAATTGGCGCAGGCCGACCTGCTGATCGATGCGACCGCCGATCCGCGAGCGTTCAACCTGATGGCGGCGGTCGCGCGCCGGCACCGCAAACCGATAATTTGGTGCGAGGTCTTTTCCGGAGGGATCGGAGGTATCGTCGCGAGGGCGAGGCCAGAGCTCGACCCGATCCCGACGATTGCTCGAGGCCAGATACGCGCCTGGTGCGATGCCCATGGTGTGCCATGGGCGGCTGCAACTCAAGTGAAATATGGGGCGCAGCAGGAGCACGGCTCCCCGCTAGTGGCCGACGACGCCGATGTCAGTGTCATCGCCGGCCATGCTTCGCGATTGGCGTTGGATATCCTGACGCGCGAGCAAAGCATCTTTCCGTCCTCGGCCTATGCGATCGGATTGGCTGCGGAATGGATCTTCCGCGCTGCCTTCGATACCTGGCCGATCGACCTTCTGCCGGAAGGAAAGTGGGGTGAAGCCCAAGGTGGTGAGTCCAAGGAAGACCTGAAGGAGCTTCTCGCCTCTCTCTTCCCGGAAGTCGCAGCATGATCCGGGTGGGAGTCTCCCATGAGGTGCGCGATTGTATGAAGCCGGCTCTTCGACGAGCAGGATCGCGTGAGATTGGCGGCATCCTCATGGGGCAGGAAGTCGGACGCGGTCATTTTGCGGTCGTCGATTTTTCTCTGGACGAGATTTCGGGAGAACGGGCTCACTTCGTTCGCGACGCCGACCATCACCGGCAGGCCTTGGAGAACTTCTTCGATCGGACAGGTCACAACTATCAGACGTTCAACTATCTCGGCGAATGGCACTCGCATCCAAGTTTTTCAGCGCAGCCGAGCGTTACGGATCTTCGCTCGATGCAGGATCTGGTCGACGGAGAAAGGGGTATCGAGTTCGCCGTACTCCTGATCGTGAAACTGGGATTTTTCCGGCGCTTCATTGTGTCCGCAAGCCTTCATAGGCGCGGTCGGGAGCCCGAATCTGTCGAACTGACGACCAACTAAGGAAGCCGCAAAATGCGCTGGGATACCGTTGACTTTGTGATCCGATCAGCCGCCGGATGGTTCTTTCGAGCGCGCAACGCGGAGAGTTGGATTTTCCGCGGCGCCGGCGCCGTGCTGTGTGCAATTTATGGCGTGAACTGGGTCTTCAAATATTCTGGCCCTATGTGGGGCACGGCCGGCTCAGTCGAGATAGGAACGGGCGGTGCTGTCCCTGAGAACCTCCTCTGGACCATCACTGTGGTTTGCGCATTGTTGATGATCAGCTCGGCTGCGTGGGCGTGGACGCGCTACGCAAATGATCAAAAGAGGCTCTCGCGCAAGAAGGTGTTCGTCATTGAGGGTAGAGGGTTGCGAGACGACGATGGTTCGCCATTGAAGGCCGCCGTTCCCGACAGCATTGTTGGAACTCGCGTGGATTTGGTTGTGGACCTGCGCCAGCGCAAGGACGGTGTCATCGTCGACCCCGAAGACCTGCTCCAGCCCGTTGTCGGAATGAAGACTTTGTTCCATCAACTCCAAAAGGGAAACGACAGAGGCGACCTGACGACTGTCTATGGCGGACTGACGGCGGTCCCGTTTACCTTTTTGACCGGCGTGCTTCTGGATGATGAGGGCGATGTCGTCGTCATGGACTGGGATCGGGGCGCCAGCCGGTGGCGCTTGCTCGACGGGTCGGACGACGATTTGCGTTTCGAAGTTACAGGGATCGACGAAGCTGGAAGCGCCAGAGAGGTGGTGCTGGCTGTCTCGGTTTCATACGCTGTGAAGTCAGAAGACTTAGCCACCACCTTCGCGCATCCGGTTGTCCGCATGATGCTGCCGGACCCGCAGTCATCGCATTGGTCCCAAGTCAAGCAATCGGCACTTGCCGATCAGTTTCTTGGGGTCTTGAAGCAACTCGATGCGGCGGGCGTGGAGAGGATCCATCTGGTCCTGGCTGCGCAAAACAGCGTCGTCTTCAACCTAGCTCGCCGTTATGACAAACGAAATCTGCCCAGCCTGGTCGTCTACCAATTCGAACGCGCGCATAATCCAAAATACCCGTGGGGTATCGAGATGCCTGTTGCAGGTGTGGGGACTGCTCGAGTCGTTCATGGGGTTGTATCTGAGGCGCAATCTCAGGGAGGCTAGCTGTGCGTATGAGAATCAGACCGCGTTGATGGTTTCGGTGGAGCAACAACCACCCGCCAAGGCGCGCGATGCCGCGAGGCTTCAATTGCCGCTTGCGACTGCCCGCCTGACCAACCTTCTCAACGAGGCTTTGAAGTAGCGCGCATCCTGTGAAACATGCCGGCGCCGGCGGCTGGATGAGGGGGAGCGAATTCTGATGTAGATACGTCTTTATCGCCTGGTGTCGGCTTGCGCTAGAAGACGAGATCGCTCAGCTTCACTACAAAAGGCCCAATCATCGTGATCTCGAAATCGGCTTTGCCATCACCTGCCCGCCCGCAGGGCATCTGGAGTTTGGAGGTCTCAGAGAGCAACCGCTGTGCTGGTGTCGCTAGCGCCTATTCGTCTTCTTCCGGCACCATCATCGACGAGCCATCGCAATAGCGATGGTAGATCATGATCGTCATCAATGCTGCCAGCATCGCCATGTGACCATCGTCCATGTCGTCAAAATGCGTCTGGCCAAAATCAAGCGCCATGTGCACACGGCCGGCCGCCGCTATAGTAAGTTCCTGCTGACCCAGATCACTGAATGCGCCCTGTTCCAGATTGACTGATAGTCCGCACCCACCCAAAAGCCACCTTTTTTCTGGGATGGGCCAGCGCAGTTCTGCAATCACTCGTTCGGCCAATTTGTCTTCATTGTCATGGTAGCGATCAGGTCTTGCAGAGACGGCAATCTGTTCGATGATTTCGTTCAGGTCGCCCGCAAAACTCCCTGCCTCAGGGCTGTATGTCTCGCCATCCCAGCTTGCTTCCCAATTCATGGTGATGTGACTCAAGGGACGCAGAACCATGGTGTCGAGATAGTCGCTGCGCGCGAAGAACTGCCGCACTAGCTCCGGGGGATGGATGTCCCGATTTTTCTTTGTTTTTGCCATGGGTATTATCGCGCAACCATCGGGAGGGGATCCTCGTTTACAGGGGGGAAATCATCGTGCGCCAGATGTCGTAGCGAAGCGTGATCTCGGTAAGGGTGACGGCATCGTAGCCGGTCGGAATAGCGCGAACACATACGACCGTCCGCGGCTATGGTCGGATGCATGTGGGGTCAAACTGCCACCTTGGTCGCACGCTGCCAGGCCTGCCAGTCGATGAGGCCGTGGTCCTGGACGATCTCCAGACTATCGGGTGCCAGGCGATCGCAGAAAATCACTAAATTCGAAGCAGGCCATCTGGCGCTGGGCACCAGCAGAGCATCGAAATCCATGAAATGCGCTACTTCCGCGACTTCCTGCGTCCGAGGATATTCCATCATGCGTTCGGCGTAGGATAATTGTCCATAGCGCGTCGTATCGAGACCGAGCGCCGCAAGCTCAGGCAACGTTGGCAACCGCAGTACCTCGCCCAGCGACACGTTGAGCTCGAAGAGACGGAACTGCGCCCTGGACGGGAAAACCGGCTGGCCTCGCAGGAGATGAAAGTACATCTCGGCGATCGCTCCGTCACGCGCCAGCGATGTGTAGAGAACATCGAACGTGCCGTCGTCCCATCTTCCGCCGGATGCGCTGCATTGGGTAACGTCGCGCCCATCGCGCACCACGCGCCAAGCGGTGGTCCCAAGCGGTGTATGGGGAAACACCTCGAGAGCATCGATGAGTTTGCTGTCTCGAGGTGTAGTCTTCCTTGTCATGGATTACAGATACGCCCCGGCCTCGAGACGATCGAGAATCTGTAACACCTCGATCGATTTGCCCTGATTGATGAGTTCGATCGCCCGTCGCCCTTCGAGCTGCGGATGGCGTGCATAGAGCCAGGAGCGAATCTCATCCGCCGTATAGTACTCCTGCAAACGCCCGACGATGTAGTGCAGATCGGATAGGATCAGTTCGTTACGGGGGTGGGGCTTTATCGAGCCTGCTTTCCACCGCGAGACGGTCGCCTTGGACACGTCGGTTATGTTGGCGATGTCGGTGAATTTGAGACCGCCAAGATCTTGCAGCTCGCCTAAAAACCGGACGACTGCGCCCTCTTGCACCATACTCATCTGGAACCTGCCATGCCTAGTCGTTGTCCATTGCCGCGCTGAGCGATCGGTCGCGCGCGTGGTGCGCCATTTGCCCGGCTTTCATGCAAATCTTCAAGGGTCAGTCGCATTTTTCCGACCTGCCTGCTGTGATCGGCCAGCCGCTTGGTCAATTTTGCCACATCGATATTTCGCTCGGCTGCCTTCGCTGCATCGAACTGCAAATCCTTCACCTGACGCGCCTTGCGGTCGACCTCGACCATGCGCCCGTTCAGGAAATGCCCTGCACGATTGTGATCGGGCACGGAGGCGAGTTCCGAGATCATGGTGAAGCTTTGATAGGTAGCATGTTGACGCGGATCGGCCAGCGTACTTTTGAGGCCATGTGCACAGCAAGCCCGATCGCAGCACGTCACCAACTGGCGCGCCCCGTAGGCACCGGCCATAAGCTCTAATTCCGGCACCGTCGCCGATCGGTCAATGCCGGAAATCAGCACGCGGGTTGCACGGCCGAAATTGCCATCTTCCTTCTTCTCGACCGGCAAATGCCACGAGCGCGCATCGAAGCTTTCCTTCTCGCCGATGCCGTGGCAAAGCCCCGAGATCGCTCCGAATGCCAACGCTGCGTGACCGTTCAGCCCGCCTAGGTAATCCGCAACGATCGGCTTTCCGAGATTGTGCAACCCGGTGAGAGCCGAGATGAAGCGGCGCGTCGCCAGTGGACCCGAGCTATGCCCAAATCCCGATGCACGAATCCAAAGATTGTCGTAGGCAAGATCGTGCAAACCATCGAGGATCTCACTGCGGGTGATATCATCATTGAGCTTCGTGTGCGGCACGATCAGCTGATAGTCGATGGCGATATGGCTGCCGCCCTCGCGGTCGAGCGCGTTGCGCAACGCTAGACATGATGCGCGGTCAATCTTGAACCACCCGTCGAAGCCAGGATCGCCCAGAAAATGGCTCGGCGCCAATACGGCGTCCATTCCATACTCCAGGGCCATGCGTGCGATCTGACCAAAAATGTCACCGGCATGCTTCGGCTCGAAATGCTCGGGAGCAAGGGGCTTGCCCTGACCTATCGCCGACCATCGGGCGTAACGCGCATAGCCCGAAAACTTCTCCAAAACCGAAAGCTCGGCCACTTTCGTATCAAGCACGAACTCGGCGCCGCCCGCGCGCAATGACGATATGAGCTCCTTTTGGTGCTTGATACGTGAGGCTTCAACGACAATCCGCGTCGCCGGAAACCGACCCGCCGCATGCAGATCAGCGAGCTTGTTATAGCCGGATTCGCCGAGGCGAATGAAATGACCAACCGGTTGAATCGGAGAGACCGCATACGGAAATGGGATGACATTTTCCACGTGAAGAGCCTAACTCGCCATTGCGACGTTTCTGTTTCACAAATTCTATGTATGAAACTTAAACGTCAAAAGCAAGCTTATTTTAGGTCTGCATCTCAGATGATGGGTCCGTTCTCGATTTCCAAAGGCCATAATCTGTTCGTTGTATGTTCCGTTGTTCATTATGACGAATTGTCGATATTGGCTTGGAGGCAATACAGCGAACCTGCGGCTGCCCGCTTGTCCAACCTCCTCAATGAAGTTTGAAATAGGGTGCATGGGCTCTCGTCAACCCGGCTGCGAGGCTACCGACGAGGATCGCGCCAAGCCAGCCGGCACCGGAACTGTCGGGTCCAGTCGTGGCCATTGCGGGTATAGACGACAACGTTCGAGCCGGAGATGGCGACTTGGGCACGATAGCCATCGAACTTCATCTCGAAGAGCCAATCCCCGCCCACCGGTATGTGGTCAGTCAATGTGCAGAGCTGGAAGGACCGAAATGCCGGCAGCGGATATGTAGGGATAGATTCTGAGTCTCTGCGCCGTGTGCGCCTTTTGCTGATGCTGAGGGTGCCATCTACAGCCGACATGCGGATCTCGGGTCCATGGTCCGATTCAATACCCTGCCTGGGATTCGGTTCCATGCCCAAGCATCCCGCGCCGGCGATCGTCGGCGCTCAAAGGAAGAACGGCGCATAAGCCGCAGTCCTGCGCGCGTCCGCGAATGCGGACATTGTCGCGCGCGGGACGGAGGAAATTCGCCCCCGCCGCGGGCGGTTAACAGGACAGCCGTAGGAGCGTCAGCATAGCGCCGGCCGCAGGACGGGACGCGGGACCGACTGTCCCCGTCCGCGGCGGTCATCGTTTGCATTCAGGATATGGATGCGACCGGCATCGTTCGCGCGCATTTGCTTTTCTCGACTGTGTCGCCGCTGATCGGCGACGATAGGATTGGCCGATACATAGGCGAGTTGGTCTGAAAGAGTCGCGCACGTCATGGCCATTGAGGTGCAGCAGGTCGGCGACGAAGTGGAGGTAGTGCAGCGGGCGTGTGAGATGAGGCACATGTGGGGGTGGCGGGGCGATGCTGGCCCGGCCGAGTCTCGCAAGGTCGGCAAACCAGGCAACACACGCACGATAGGCCTTGGGCCGACCCGACCCGTTTGACGTCTGGCTATTCCATGTCCGGAACGTCGCCGCAGACGAATAGCGTCGTGGGCGGCCCATAGTCACCGAGCGCTGGGTCTGCATCACGGCTCCAGGCTATGACACCAACGTGGCCTGACGACAGAGCCTTAGCCGTGCGGACTGCGCGTTCTTCGCTTTGCTGGTCGGTGGGACCGTAAGCGGCAAAAAGCTCGCCGTCTTCGCATCGATCAAACGCAACGACCACAATCAGCTTCGGCTTGGTCTGCGTGGGCAGCATATTGTCCGACATTCAAACCTCCTAGAGGAACCGTTCCCCGTCGTCGCGATGCTTCAGGCAGAACCAGTGCGATGGCTGCCGCGGCCGGGCAAAGCCGAAACCTCCATCCTTATCGCAGCCGGGGTGCTCGCACGGATGATTGGCAACGCGTCGTCGGTCGCGCGGCGGCGCTGTCATGCCTTCGGCAAGCCGGCTCGGTTCGTCGCTCATAACGGGTTGATCGGCCCGACAAGGCCGGGATAGTCGTTGGGCAATTTGTTGACGGCGCTCGTATTCACTTCACGACCAACGCGATTGAATTGAAGCTCGCCGTCGATGTCGTGGCGGAGAATGTCCTTGAGACTGTCCTTGGGTGTCCCAGGATCCAACCACGCGTCATAGTAGGCTTGGTCGAGGATAAGCGGCTGCCGATCGTGCAACTGCTTCATCGGGTCGCCCGCAGGCTCTGTGATGATGGTGCAGCTGGTGATGTCGAGATTGGAATTGTAGGCCCAGAGGCCGGCGAACGAGAAGGGCGCGTGGTCTGGCTGGTAAATGTGCCATGGATCTTTCTTGCCGTCCGCCGGTGAAATGGTCCATTCGTAGAAGCCATCCGCCGGGATCAGGCAGCGCTTCGATTTGAAGGCGTCGCGAAAGGCCGGAGCTGTATCGATGCCCTCAATTCTCGCATTAAACATCGCCGCCTTCGGCATCTCCTTTGCCCAGAAGGGGACCAGCCACCAGCGCCCTTCGCGGAGCTTGTGGTTGCCGTCTTCACCGGCTGTTACGAATGGGACATCCTGGGTCGGCGCGATGTTGTAACGTGGCTCGTCATTGCGGCCCGTCTCCGCCGGCGCCGTCAGTCTGTACAGCCGCTGGATTTCCGACCACGACAGATATTTGGTGTAGCGTCCGCACATAAATTGCCCCTAATTCGCAGCCCGCGCTAATTTACAGGTCCGCGCGCTAGATTGGCGTATGCGGTCTTGAATTCGCGCTCGATCTGGCCTTGCACGATACGGAACAGCTCCTTCGCCTCTTCTTCGTTCGGCATGAGGCTGACGATCAAATCGGTGATAATCCAGCCGCTCGCATATAGGGCGCCGTCAGGCGTGAGCTTGTTCAAGACCTTGCAGGCCTTCTTCACCGCCTTCTCGATTTCCGGGCGGTCGCGCATAATATTGGCAGTCAGCTCGTCGTGCCGTTGTTCGGCGGTGTAAAGCACATCAATCATAATTTCTCCCCTTCGCTGCGACCGCGCGCGTGGCTCGGCTCGCGTCACTCTACCAGTTCAAGGAAAAGGTGGTTTTCCGGGACTGCGTCGACTGGCCAATTGGCGCAGCACGCAGCTATTGCCGCTCTGTTCGCATCCATCCAAACGCTCGCCGCGTTGTCGTCATCATCATTAGGCTCTTCGTCGGCCGAAAAGCTGGTGTCATCCCAGCCTTCTAACGCGAACATTCCATCGGCCGCCTGCTCAGGCGATATCCCAGCTGCGGCAAAGACAGCTTTTGCGGCTTCGATCCCTCGCTGTTTTTCTTCAGGCAGAGCGCCCTTGATCTCTAAACTGAGCTGCATGGCTCGCGTCCTGTGGCTATCGTGCCGACAGTGAACAAAATGAGAACGACAGAGTCAAGATGATCTTGACTGATGAGGAATATGTTCCTCTTTTAGGCGTTATGGCGCACGACCCGATCGACACGCTGGGAAAGGCGACCCGGCACAACATGCTTGTGAAGGCTGAGTGCAGTTGCGGCAACGTCCGCTACTGCCGGTCGGCCGACCTGATGATGGTCTATGGCGGAGGCGTCGATCCTCAGAAGCTGAAATTCGACTGCAACCGCTGCAAGCCACAGATCAAAATTACCTTGCTGGAGGTGCATCCCGAGCATCTGCCGAAGCGCTTGATGATCCACAAGCCGATGAAGATCGACGGCAAGGTCGTCTGGCACACAGAGAGATTTCGAGGATAGGACATGGCCAGGTCGAAAGGTTCGCAGCAATTATCACAGGCTGAAATTGAGCGCTTTGTGACGGCAGCGGAGGCACTGCACTTAAGTATCATCAAGCCGTTTATATCGCCCCATAGCGACCACTACCGGCAGACGCGCGTCCTGCATGAGGTGCTGTTGAAAGCCGTGCGGGAAGTCACCGCGAAGGAAGTGGCGTTCATCCAGTGGAACGGGACAGGGCCGTCCAAGCCGTAGCGTGGCTCTAGACGTTTTCGCAGCCGATCCCATCGCCGTCGCGGTCCAGATCATAGATATCCGTGCCGACAACAGTGACCGGGCCGCGTACCTAGGGCAGACCATTGCCCTTCCGGAGGAGCAATCGACTCGCTGGCGATTGGAACGCAGGCTCCCGCGTAGTTTGGGTCGCACGCGTCTTCGGCATGAGCGCAGCCGATGAAAGATGCCACACCAAAAGCGACCGCGCCTACACGACGGGAAGCCGCCGGCTGGATCCTTATCCGAATCAGCGCTGTATCTCAGTCGTCTATCTCTTCGCCTTCATCGTCTTCGTCCGAACCGCGAGACGGGTCTTCGACGAATGTTTGGCAGCCCTCATTAAATGATTGGCTGTTTGAGCTGCAGTCGCTGTCGTTGGAAATCTGATTTTGCTCAGCCCAGTCGTAGCCAGCTTTATGCCCGGAACAATCTTCGGTGCAGTCATTTCCTCCGAAAGTCCCCTGCGCATGACATGGCGTAGCTGATGCCGCCGCAAGCATCAATGTGCCCAAGTGGAACAGCCTTCGAATTCTCATCTGCGCCCCCCACGGTGAGCAACGCTGCTATCTAGGCGCCGCGAATATGCCTACTCGCACGAACCCAAAGCACGCAATTTGGTCCTGATATCAGTGGCAGTGATACTCGCCAGTCTTGTGGTTGGTATGGCACCCATTGGCATCGGTGCCGCCGCCGTGTGCGAAGGTATCCACCGAAAATGCCAACATGGTCAAAGCCGCCATGGCGGCAAGAATTGTAGATTTCATATCGCCCTCCCAAGATAATTCGGACAGAAGAGCACTATCGTGGAGTTAGCACAACTGGCTGATTGCAAATTACCTGCTGGTTAAGTGCCGATCTTCAATGTCCAATATTGCTCCCGCGCATCAAGATCGGCCGATGAAATGGCGAGCGACGGGCTTAGACGCCCAATTGCGCGGCCATCTTTTGCGTGGCCGCCGTTGTCCGGTCAATGCCGCTGGTGATCGACAGCAGATGTCGTTTCGTCGAAAGAAATTCGGAGTCGCTGCAATCGGCCACAGCGCGCTTGAACAGGGCTCGCATGGCGATGAGCGCGACCTCGCCGTTACCAGATCACAGACCAGCGAGGCATCTGTCGGCGCAAGTTGATTTGCGACGGCCTTTCGGTTCGCAAAGCTTCGCGAACTCGGCTTTCTCAAAGCGGGTCAACGGCGCGGCGGCGGAAAATCAGGGGATTTGGGATTGGTCTTGGCCATGACTTCTGTACACGATTCAAAAATCATTCTTCGCCGCAAAAAATTGCCGCATGCCGCATCTGTGGTCGTTCGTCGACACGCAACCGACATATCCCTCCGTCGCGCAGTCGCTGTGGTAATGGGGGTGCCACCGCCCTGGCGCCACAACGGCCTGTGGCGAGTGTCGATCAGCCTGGCTGACTCATAGCAGCCCGAATGCCATTGCGGTGAGAAAGGCCACCACTAGCACCACCAGGACCCCAATAATCAGCCAGACGGCGCTCTTGGCGTCCATTTAGACCCTCAACTGTCGGTTCCATTGATCACATAGCGCGACGCGAAGACGCTCACCAGTCACTGTGACTCCAGCGGATACGCGTCCTGGGCGAACTGACGGGCGTTTGTGGATAGGGTCTACTGTGGAAGCGTGGGTTCGAAAAGTGGGATTCGCGCGCAAAAGGCCGGCCGGCTTACCGGCCTGTCGCGCGGTCAGTCTCAACTGGTTGCCGGCTTGGATGTAGGCGGCTCACGGCGAGCGAGCAGCTTGTCGATCCGCCTTCCATCCATATCGAGGATCTCGAAGCGCCAGCCCTCGTAGTCAAAGTGCTCACCGGCTTCCGGCAAGTGCCCAAGGCGGGACAAGGCGAACCCAGCGATCGTGTGAAAATCCCCTTCGGCAGACCCCGATCGGAATCCTAGGCGAGCGAACGCATCGTGCGCCAGCATCATTCCGTCGATGAGCAAGGACCCGTCATCGCGCTCGATGACATCAGGGTCCTCATTGTCCAGGTCAGGAAGGTCGCCTGCGATGGCTTCGAGCAGATCGGTCTGGGTGACGATCCCCTCCAGAGCGCCATATTCGTCGATGACGATCGCCAGGCGCACCGGCGTCCGCTTGAACTGATCGAGTACACGGAAAATCGGCGTTGCCTCGTGAACGATCAAAGGTTCTCGGATGACCGCCATCGGGTCAAGCGTTTTGCCGTCGAGCACCTGGTCGAGAAGGTCCTTCTTCAGAATCATGCCAAGCGGTTCGTCTATCCCCCCACGGCCGACCAGAAGCTGCTCATGGCGACATTGCCGGATGGTGCGCAGAATCTCGTCAGGGATGTCGTCGGTATCGATCCAGTCGATATCGCGTCGCGGTGTCATGATGTCGGCAATGCGTCGATCGCCGATGTTGAAGACACGCTCGACCAGTTCCTGTTGCGTCTGATGAAGGAGCCCTGCCTCCTGGCTTGCCGCCACGAGCAGCTTCAGCTCTTCGGGCGAATGCAAGGACTCCTCGCCTGTGCCCGGACGCAGACCGCACAGACGCAGCACCAGATTGCCGAGACCGTTGAGAACAAGGATCGCCGGCCTGAGCAGGAACAGGAACAGACCGAGAGGGCGTACGACCCGAAGTGCCGTGCTCTCGCTGCGCTGGAGCGCCAGACTTTTCGGCGCTAGTTCACCCAGGACAATGTGTAGCGCGGTTATGATGATGAAGGCGATTGCGACGGCAATGGTGTGCGAAGCTGCCGTGGCCAGCGACCCCATCACTCCCAAGAGGAGTGGCTCGATCAGATGAGCGAGTGCAGGCTCGCCGACCCAACCGAGCGCCAGCGATGAGATGGTGATGCCGAGCTGAGTTGCTGCAAGGTTCGCATCGAGATTCACCAAAGCCCGTTGAAGCAGGCTGGCGTTCGAGCGTCCAGCTGTAGCCAATTCGTCGACGCGGCTTCGTCTAACCGCGACCAGCGCAAATTCGGCGGCGACAAAGAAACCGTTGGCGCCTACGAGTAGGAGAACCAACAGAATTCCAAGAATGTCGCGTAGACTACCATCGTCCGCAGGCATGATATCCTCTTTATGAAACAGCCACTCTCATCTCTCAAGCGCGTATGCCGCCGTCGTGGAACCGCCGTTGGCCATCATTGCGGAGCGATCACCGCAGCTCCGCCTCTGACAATCAGGGGCAAGATAGCCAAATCCGCGCTGAGTATCCTACCCCCGCAAAAAAATCCGCCGGCGCGAACCGGCGGGCCAGAAATCGGATAGAAAAAGAACCGGTCATGCCGGCCGAACTAAATGTGGCGTCTGGGTAGTCGAAGTCAATGGACCCGCCGCGTAGAGATCGCCTTTGATCCAGTGATTTAGCAATATCACCGCGATGCCGGCGAGGATCGCCAGCGCTATCATCCAAATGATCTTCTGACGGTCGCTCAATGTTCTAAACCCAAACCCGAACCACGCGTGCCGGCACTTAATGGCACGACGTCGTTAATTGCAATGTGATCCCTATGAGGATCGCTGTGGCCTTGGCGGTCGGTCAAACTTCCTCATTTCGACGAGATTTGCCATACAGCCACGCCAGTAAGAATAAGGCCGGCGGTACCTTCGATAGTTCGCGATATCACATCGAACAGGCGCGGCCGACGGTCGAAGAAATGCACCAGCCGTTCCCGAAACAGGATCGACAGAACTGCCACGCAAGACAACGTCAGTGCCACGCCGGCCATCATGGTGATTGCAAAGAGTATGCCCGCGACCGGAACACCTCTTGAGATCGCGAAGGTCATCGCGAAGAGCGTCAATGGACATGGGATCAGGCCGGCCATGACGCCCACAACCTCGCCTTCATGCTGGTGGTGATGACCGTGGCTGAGCGCCCGCCAAAGCATCCACAGACCAATTAACCCGAGCAGGCCACGACTGACATCCTCCAAAAGTGGCGCCCGGCCGACGCTGCCCAGCGCAATCGAGACCAATGGCAACGAGAGGGCTGCAATCACAACGGCAATCGTGACATGGGTGAAGGAGAGTGTCAGCGACACCAGTAGGCCGCGACGGATGCTGGCATCCGATCCGGCCAAATAGGTAGCCAGCACGGCTTTGCTGTGTCCGGGTGTCAAAGCATGCGCAGCTCCGAACAGGACACCCATCGGCAGGAAGGCAGTGAACGCCAGCCAGTCGCCCCCGGCTGACAGCAATTTGATCTGTTCGGCGAGCGCCAAGTATATCGTGCGTTGAAACTCGACCAGGGTTTGGAAAAACACGTTCTATCCGTTCCGCCGCTTCAACCGCACGTCAATTCAAGGCGTGTCGCGAATATCTTGCCGAGATCGGTTCCGGTCGGATCGCTGAAGAAGGCATCCGTCAATTTCGTCTGATTCTGTGCGATTGCGGTATTCGGATCGGGGCGGACGACGGCCCTCGTGCAATCTTTCGGTAGGCCAGCCACGGCGATCTTATCGTCATCGGTGAAATCGATCGCGGTGTAGAAGGTCGGATCGTAGACGCCGATGCTCACCTTGCCGGCGAGCGCCAACGTGTCTTTCGGCTGCGTCTCGAATTGGATGACGAGTTGATTGTTCTCGTAGCTAGTGACCAGCCTCGCCGGCGGCGTCATCACCACGTCCTTGCCTTCCACAGTGACCATTTGGAAATAATTGTATTCTTCCAGTGAGGCATGGATGGTGAGGGCGGCGGCGTCGAGTTCTTCGGCGTCGAGAGTAAGGTCGGAATTCTTGTCGAACTCCATCAGCACCGTCGAGGAGAAGAGCTCGTCGAACCGCCAGAGATGCTTGAGCGACTTGACCGACTTGTCAGCGCCAACCGTTAGGTCCAAACGGGCTTCCGCGAAGACATGAGGATGAGCGCCGGCCGCGACGGTGGAGGCGAGCAGGAGCGCCACGCCAAAAATCGTGCTGGTCAGTCGCATTTGCGCTCGCTTTCTCGTCATTGCGCGCCAACCGAGTGATCTGGCAGCGCAAGCAGGCTAAATTGGGACGCGGCCCGCGAAGCCTTTTCAATCATCGACGATCGAACTTGCTATGATGGCGTTCGCTGTGCCCCGAACGGCTGGCGACGTCAAATGCACGAGCTGCTTGCGATTGCCCGCGATCAGTATGAACAGCCGGGAAACCTGCCTGCCCTTCCTCTCCTCGCCGATTTTTTCGGCGTCGGTGCGGTGGAAGAACCGTTTTTCAAACTCGGCGCGGTCGACATCGAAAAGCTTGAGCGAGCAGGTCTGGACGGACCTGACGTCCATGGTCGCCCTGGTCACCGCGACCATCGTTCCGGCCGGATGGTCGTCGCCGGTGACCTGCCATCCGCGGAACGCCTTCATGGCATCCACAGGAGCAAGTGCCGCGCCGTCGACGAGCGGCGTCCATCCGCGCGTCTTTGCCAATGTCGCGGTTCGCTCGAAGTCGGGGCCGTGCGCCAGGCATGTCGCGTGGAAGGCATCCAGCGCCCGGTCGACGCCATCGGCATGCGCAAGCGGTGATGCCAACCATGCGGCCGCAAGCGTCAAGGACAAGTAGGTCTTGGGCATTCGGTAGACTCGCGTATCGAAGCAGGCCGGGATAGCCAATCGGCAAGATAGCGCCGCGGCGGCTATGCACGCAATGCAGCGCGGCCCGCGACTACCGGCCCGCGCGTCTTCCTGGCGGCGGCGCGCCCGGTCCGGTCGCCGCGGCATGCCGCGCTCAGGCAGGCAGGATCTTGTCCGTGGTCGCGCGCACATAATCGAGGTTCATGGTCCCGACGGCGCCGGTATCGTCGATCCTGAAGCCTGTCTCGACCAGTAGAGTTCCGACCGCATTCATGTCGATATGCCCGTGCCGATGGAGCCTCGGCAATGTGGATTCGTGCAGCGGCCTTCCGAAGTCGATAAGCAGCAGTCGGCCTCCCGGCTTCAGAACCCGCTCCGCTTCACGAAAGAAGGTCGATCGGTCGGGTTTCGGCAGGTGATGCAGCATGAGCGTACCGATCACGATGTCGAATTGGCCATCTTCGAAGGGAAGTTCCTGGGCCGTCGCCTGGACGAAGGTCAGATCAACGCCGGCTCGCGTAGCCTTGACGCGCGCCCTCTCGACCATTTCGACCGATGCGTCGACGCCCGTGACGCGTCCGACCGCTCCGACCAACCGTCTCGCGGCTATGGCAAGCGTGCCCGTACCGCAGGCGACATCGAGCATCGCCTCGCCGGGCTGGAGCCTTGCCAGACGCAGCATGAATTCACGGAACCGGTCCTCGCGGCCCCAAGTCAGGACGCGCGCAAGCAGGTCATAGCCGACCGCCCTATGCAGGACGATGCCGATGCCCCTTTCGCCGGCGCCATGCGCGCCGGCGGTCCGCATGTGACGAAAGCCGCCCCAGAGTGCGAATGCCGCGACCGCGGCGAGGATGAGGCCGTGGACTGCAGCCGTCCAAGCACCGGCATTGAGATAGCCGTCCCCGAAATGAAGCATTAGCAGAAAACCGGCGACCAGCGACGGTTTGACGAGCACGGCAAGCATAATAACGCCCTTTCGCGAATGCTGTCCGTTTCCAGCCCGATGACCAAATTGGTGCATTTCCTTTTGCCTCCTCGTCCGTTTCCGGAGTGCTCAAGGCATTCTTGAGCTTCTGGACTCGGCGTATCATACTGGACAGATTGTCCAGTAGCGCTGTTGCTGGACAACGGACCGCTGAACGTCCGAAACCGCACGGTGGAAAGAGCAATGACCATTAAAATCGAGCGGCCCGACGACAGGGGTACGATCGACCGTCGTGTCGCGCGCACGCGCGCCATGCTGCAGGACGCGCTGATTGCCCTGATCCCAGAGTGCGGCTATGCGGCTCTCACCGTGGAAGACATTTGCCAGAAAGCTGATGTCGGCAGGTCGACCTTCTATAGGCACTATGCCGGCAAGGACGAATTGCGCAGCGCGGCCCTTGAGGCGCATCTGCTGTCGCTGAGCAGGCGCGTGTCGGCAGACGAAAAGACAGGCAACCGCCCGTTCGAATTCAGCCTGCCGATGTTCGAGCACGCGCGGGCGTTCCGGTCGCTTCACAAGGCGCTACTTGCGAGCAGCGGCGACACGATCCACGATCAATTGCGTGAACGCATACGGCGCGCAGTGCGAACCGAACTGTCTGGCAAGCGGATCGGCGACGCGGGCGTGCCGCTGGAATTCGTCGTCCAGTTCATATCGGGAGCCTTTCTCTCGGTGCTTGCCTGGTGGATCGCCGAGGACGCCAGCCTCTCGCCGGCCCAGGTCGACGACCTGTTCCAGCGGATGGCGGGTTCAGCTCTTCCGGGTCGGTCACCCTAGCAAGAGCTTCCAAATCCAGATCTCGCGCCGGTTGAGGCTAACGTTCCTCGGGCGGCCGAATCTTGCGAAACGTCGTGAGCAAAAGGATTTCGTAGATGGTGTTCAAGCCACCGCGATCAGAATTGGTCAGCCGAAACCGGAAACGGCAAGCAGGGGTCCGGCGACCATCGGACTGACCGCCGAACCGCGTTCGGCCAGAGCCCCACTCGGACCGCCAATCTTCGTCGATTCAAAATCGCATGGCAACGAGTCGAGCTATTTCGGCCGGCGCTTGATCGGGGATGGCAAAGACCGAGCTGACGTTGATCTCACAAAGCACATACGTGTCTTCACCTGACACAGTCCGTGGTCCGTAGAGAAAATCGGCATCCCAAATGATCGGCAGCGACCTGGCATCGATGCCTAGCACAGCCATCATTTGCGGCGTCCACCCGGTTTCCATATTGGTCCGCAGCGCCTGAAACGGTTCGGCCGTGGCGGGATGCATTATCCGCGGCCCTGGTTGCGCAGCCTCGGAATCTGGCCCTTCAGGAGGTGGTGGGATTAGGGCCTTGATGAACTGGTGGCCAAAGCCGACCACCTTGTCGGCGCCCATGTAACAGCGGATCATCCCGTCGGCTAAACGCGGTTGGAATGGCTGATCCACGATGCAGCCATCGGGTGTCAAATACACCTCGCAGCGCGCCATGAAATCCGGCAGTGCGAGTTCTTCCGGCGTACTGCCGCGTCGCGCGTGCAGCACCCGAACCGCCGGCTCTCCGCCAGGAAGCGAACCGATCAGCTCGACCTTCCATACTCCCTGGCCGCCATTGCCGCGGTTCTGCTTCAGCACCCGTGGACCGGCCGTTCGAAGCCGCTCCGGAAACGCCTCGCGAAAAGCCTCGGCGGAGCCGTAGAGGTAAGTATCGGTTCCCCATCCGAGATGCTTCGTACGGTGCAGAACTTCCTTCACGCCCATTTTCAGGATCACGTCTGGATGTGCACTCACCCAGGGGCCGCGTGCCGCCACGTCGCGCAGCAGCGGGTCAAGCACCGCACGGGTTTTTCCCTCGTGCAAGGGATCGACCCAGACCAGCACGCCGTCCGTCGCCAGGAGCTGGGTCCGAACCTCCTCGGCAAACTCTTCGTCATAAACGGCCGGTTCGGCGTGAACACCGATCGCAGCGAGTTCCTCGAACACGCGATGAAACCGGTTGTTCTGCGGTGTCGCCGTGCGACGCGCCTCCCGGTCACCGCGCCAGACCACAGCCACTCGCCTCCTGCCCATTATACCTCGCCTCCTACTTGCTCGCCCATCAGACAGCCCCGATACGAAATAGACTGCGATGCTCGCATCCGAGCAGAAAGATCGGCCTAGATCGAGCCCGCCGCGACGCCGAAAAGCACGCCCAGGATCGAACATGCCGCTAGCACCGGGATCACGCCGACCTTGAAGCGGAATACCGCCAGCATCGCACCGAGGGTCAGCACGAGAGACGGAATGTTGATGGAACCGAGGACTGGCACGTCGAGCCTCATGCCCAGCAAGCCGATCTCATGCAAATCGCGAAACAGGACATGAAGCGCGAACCACACCGCGAGGTTCAGGATCACTCCAACCACCGCTGCCGTGATGGTCGACAGTGCGGCTGACAGGGCCTTGTTGCTGCGCGTCGTCTCTATGTACGGCGCGCCGAGAAATATCCACAGGAAGCACGGGACGAAGGTCACCCACGTCGTCAGAAGGCCGCCGAGCGTTCCAGCGACCAACGCGTTAAGAACCCCCGGCTCCCGGAATGCTCCCATGAAACCAACGAATTGAGTGACCATGATCAGCGGACCCGGCGTTGTTTCGGCCATGCCGAGGCCATCCAGCATTTCTCCAGGCTTCAGCCAGCCATAGTGCTCGACTCCTTGCTGGGCGACATAGGCAAGCACCGCATAGGCCCCGCCGAACGTCACCACCGCCATCTTGGAAAAGAAGATGGCGATGTCGGTGAAGACATTGCCTTGCCCAAGAAACAGCAACAAGAAAAGGACCGGAACGAACCATAGCAGCAGAAACACCGCCGCAATCTTCAGCGACCACTCGATGGATGGCCGGGCATGCGCCGGCATCCCTTCGCCAAGCGCCGAGTCGACATCATCGACCTGCTTGCCACCAAGCTTGCCATGTCCATTGCCTGGCTGGAATGCGGCCCAACCCATCTTGCCCCCGACGTAGCCGATCACGGCCGCAACCAGGATGACCAGCGGGAACGATGCATGGAAGAAGAACAGGGCGATGAAGGCTGCCGCAGCGAGGCCGACCATCACATTGTTCCTGAGCGCCCTCCTGCCGATCCGCAGGACCGCTTCGAGCACGATGGCCAGAACCGCCGCCTTCAGGCCGAAGAAGAGCGCCTGGATAGCGCCAACGTTGCCGAAGATGGCGTAGATCCAGCTCAGGACCATGATGGCGACCGCGCCTGGCAGCACGAACAGGATTCCCGCGACGAGGCCGCCTTTGGTCTTGTGCATGAGCCAGCCAATATAGATGGCCAATTGCTGCGCCTCCGGACCGGGCAGCAGCGTGCAGTAGTTGAGCGCAAGCAGGAATCTCGTCTCGCCGATCCAGCGCTTTTCCTCAACGACGATCCGATGCATCATGGCGATCTGGCCGGCCGGGCCGCCGAAGCTGAGCATTGCAACGCGGGCCCACACTCGCATGGCGTCCGCAAACGAAATGTCATGGTCGTGGGTTTCGGCCAGAGATGGCGGCGTCGTGACGGACTGCTCCAGATTGGCCATAGTTTGAGTCCCTGCGGTCATCCGCGTTTCTTGCGGAAATACTGATAGAGGTTGTCGAAGACAGGAGCACCCTGCGCGATCCGCTGTTCGTCGCTCTCGTTCGCCATGGCGATGCCTGCAATCAGACTGGCAATCCCAGTCGCCTCCTCGCGACCGAACTTGTTGTCCTTGAGGTCGATGTCATGGACGATCTCGGCGATGGCCTGGAGTGCCGGATCATTGATGCCGGCGCGGGTAAGCAGAACTTCGAAGCTGCAGCGATCGCCCTCATGGGTGATTTCGCCCTCGAACATGTCGAAGCGCAATTCCCCCTCGTTCGGCACGTATCCCTTGCCCGCCACGAAGCGGATCGTTGCATCGGCATCGATGAAGCGACGGATCAGCCAACTGCAGGCGATCCGGTCGACATGCACGTCCCAGCGCGTGACCCAGGTCCGGCCCTTGAGCTCACCCGGCTCGGCCGCGTTCTTTTGTTCCTTGGTCATGGCCTTGTCCTCTATAAGCTGTGCCTCGAGCTCGGCGATCAGTCCCTCGACAGCAAGGCGACCGCTTGCGCCGAAGAAATCGATCGTAACGACTTCGGCAAGCCGCTTGCGCAAGCGGCCGAGTTGCGAACGCGCTTCCGCATGTCTCCCCGATGTCGGGTTCATCTTAATCGAATCGGCCAGTTCGCGCGCTTCCTTGATGATCTCCGCGTAATCGACGTCTCGGGCGGCGTCGAACAGCGCCCTCACCTGGGCATCCGACAGGCCGTCGACGAGACGTGCCTCGCACAACATCGCCTCACCACCGCCCGCGACGATTTCCTGGAGGAGCCATTCGAAATCCTCCTGCATCTCGGCATTGGCCGGCAAGGCGTAGACGGTGCTTTTGACTGCAACCGCGCCGATGCCTTGCAACCGTCGCCAGATCTTCACCCGAAAATAAGCGGGCTTGCTTGGCAGTTGATGAATCAAAAGCAGCCAGCGCTGCTCCTGTGCTTGCCCCTCAATCATAGGCGAACCGTATCATGATGGATCTGAATTGCAACACTTGTATCATCTTCCATTTGAGCATAACGTTCGTCTCCTCACGGACGGGCCGTGCCGCAAAGGGGAACCGATGCCACACCAGATCATGCCGCTGCCGTTCAAGCCGCCTCTCCTCGTCGGCCTGTCCGAGCGGCTGTTGGCAAGCCACTACGAAAACAATTACGGCGGTGCCGTTCGCCGCCTCAATGCGATCGAACACCGGCTCGACGGACTCGACTGGGGCGAAGCGCCGGCCTTCGACATCAACGGCCTGAAGCGCGAGGAGCTGGTTGCAGCCAATTCGGCGGTTCTCCACGAAATCTATTTCGATGGGCTCGGTGGCTCCGGAGATGCCGGCGGCGACTTCGCGGCAGCACTCGAGCGCGACTTTGGCAGCGTGACCGCCTGGCGCGCCAAGTTCATGGCCTGCGCAAAGGCGCAAGCGGGCGGCTCGGGATGGACCCTGCTGACATGGTCGGAGCGCCGCGACCGGTTGACGATACAATGGGCCGCGGATCACACCAACTGTCTTGCCGGCAGCATTCCGATCCTCGCGCTCGACATGTACGAACACGCCTACCACATGGATTTCGGCGCCAAGTCTGGCGCTTATGTCGACGCGTTCATGAAGAACATCCATTGGGAACGAGTCTCTGCCCGCCACCGCCGGGCTCTCTCGCAGCGTGATCCTTCAACAGGATCTGCATCTGACGACACGGTTCCAGCGATCGCGCCAGAGGAACTGCGGGCGCGTCTCGATAAAGGGGACGATCTCGTCGTGCTCGACGTCTGCCTTGCCGAGGATCTGGCTAAACGCAGCGATATGCTGCCAGGAGCCAAGCTGCGAGCTCCCGAGACGATCGCCGATTGGGCGGGTGAACTGCCTAGAGACAGGTCGGTCATCGTCTACTGTGTCTACGGTTTCCAGGTCAGCGGCGACGCCGTCGTTGAACTGCGCCGCCGCGGCGTCGACGCAAGTGCGCTTTCAGGCGGCATCGCTGCCTGGCATGCGATTGGCGCACCAACCGTCCCTCTGGTGATGAGCGAAGAAGGGATTGCGTCATGAAATGGGTTACGCGCGAACGTCCGGTCATCGATCGCATTGCCTGCCCCTGGCTGATTGCGCGCTTTATCGACAAGGAACCTGAGTTTCTCTTTGTGTCGCCTGATCAAGTGATCCCAGTTGCCCAGGAGACGGGCGCGACGCCATACGACGTAGCCGGCGTTGAGTTCACCCATGTCGGCGACGGTTGCAGTTTCGATACCTTCGTCGCGAAATACGGACTCGAGCGCGACCCGGCGATCGTGACCATTGCCGCGATTGTGCGCGGCGCCGATACCGACCAGCACGATCTCACACCACAATCGGCGGGCTTGCTCGCGATCTCCATGGGGCTGCGGGACCTGACGTCTGATGACCACGAGGTTCTGAAACACGGGTTCATAATCTATGACGCGCTCTACGCCTGGGCCTCGCGCCGCAAGGCTGAGACGCATAGCTGGCCGCCAGTCTCGAAGCCGGCCGTGGCATGATGTCTGACCGGATGCACCACTTGCCATTTCATCCGGCTGAGCGGGTTCGGTTTGCCGCGGGGGCGCCGCACATATGCCTCTCAGGCGATGAAAACTGCCAAACGGCAACACCAGCTAGATGAGGCCGGCGATCCTTCGATGGTCCACCAGGCGCTCCCGAAACCGGATCGACAACAGCACCACGCAAGACAGCGTCAGCGCCACGCCAAACATAACAGTCATTGCAAACAGGATGCCGGCCGGGCGAAACGCCTCTGATACCGCGAAGGTCATCACAAAAGTGCGCGCCGGCATCCTGGGTGCCCATGGCTTAGGATTGCGCCCCCAAACGGCTTCCACAAAAATGCCTGAGTGTGGCCGGCCAGCCGAAAAGCAGCTGGGACCGAGCGCTCGATCCTGCAATCGTCCTCGCGCCTACGACGCGGTGGTATCAATGATTGGCCCCCGGCGATGTAGCCGAACAAGGTGTCCTTATCGGCCGCCCAGCAAAACCTAATTCTGTTCCGATTCGCCGTAGAGACTTGGGCCTGGTGATTATCCGGTCCTGCTGTTTTGCCGGTCGCGGTAATTATCGAATGACCAGAGAAAATATTGGTCAACCGCTATGGCGACGAACAGGAAAATAGCCAGCGCGGCAATGCCTGAGAGCCAGTATCCGGCACCCAATCTGTAGGCAGATAGGCCGGTCGCCGCTGCAGCCAGCCCCGCGAAATAGGCATCATACTGGTAGAGCAATTTCAGCGTAAAATTTCTCATCGATCGTTTCTACACCAATCCCTTGTTCCCAGGAAGGTTCAGGCGTGACGACATCGCATCGCGCCGATGGCCCAGATCGCTAGACCTTCCGGCTCGACACCGACTTGGTTCTGGTCGCGTGCTTAGCAATGAAAGTCTCGATCGGACCGGTGAGAATAGCTGCCTCGCTCTTGATCTTATCTTCTTCCCATAGCCACCACTTTATTTCCAGCAACTGTGCAATGACATCAGTAGGGAACCGACTGCGGATGACTCGTGCACGATTGCCGGCGACTATTGAATACGGCTCGACAGACCTGGTGACCACGGAGCCGGCACCCACAACGGCGCCGTCGCCAACGGTCAGGCCTGGCAATATGATGGCGCCGTGGCCCATCCAAACATCGTTGCCAATCGTAATGCCTCAGGCTTCCCGGCGTTGGGTATTGGCTCAGGCTGCTTCAGGAGGCGGCTATAAATCGGGAATGAAGTCGCACTCTTTGTCTGGTGTTGACCGGTACACATGAAGAGGACTTGGCCAGCAACTGAGCAGAAGCTCCCGATGTTGAGGGGAGATTCACTAGTTGGAAAAAGCACCTTCCGCCAAGTGACGCCATAGGTGTGACGGCCGACAGAAACATGCTCGGGCAATTTCGCACGCGCGTCCCGAATCCACTTCGAAATAGCCGACATTCTTCGATCCGCCTCTGCCGAACGGCATAGCCGGAAAACAAGCATCAACACAAGCCAAGAGGAATTGTAATGGCTGTTTGCCGAGAATGAATCGCTTGCGAAGCTGCTCGCGCGAAGGCGGCTATTCAGACAACACGAAAACTGGCGGCCCAACGATGAAGGGCGTCACGAGAGGCGCGACGCGTCGCGCGGACGCGCGGCCTGCTGCAAGACGCGCTCATAGCCTTGATCCCGGAGCAGGGATATGTGGCCATCACGGTCGAGGACATTTGCCAGAGGGCAAATATTGGCAGGTCGACCTTCTATACCCACTATGCCGACAAGGATGCTCTGCGCAGCGCGAGCATCGAGACGCATCTGCGGTCGATAGGCCGCAGGCGCGAGGCGGCAAGTCAAGAAACAGGTAGCCGCCTGTTCGAGTTTAGCTTGCCCATGTTGGAGCACGCCCATGCATTCCGACGGCTTCACCACGCATTGCTTGCAAGCACCGGCGATACGATCCACGACGAATTGCGCGAGCGTATCCGGCGAGCCGTCCGGGAAGAACTCGTCGACAAACGGATCGGCGATCGCGGCATGCCTGCCGAATTCGCCATTCAATTCATCGCCGGAGCATTTCTCGCGGTCCTCGCCTGGTGGTCGCCACCGACATGAACCTTTCACCGACACAGGCAGATGATCTGTTCCAGAGGATGGCGGGAAAAGGCATCGGCGTGTGACTAGTCGTCGGCTATCGAGCTTGCAATGATCGAATCCGGTCGCCCCATGTCGACCGGCGATGTCAAATGGACAAGCTGTTTTCGGTTGCCCGCAATCAATATGTAGAGTTTGGAGACCTGATCTCCATTCCGGTCCTCGCCGATTTTTTCGGCGTCCGTCCGGGCGAAGAAACGCTCTTCGAATGCCGTGCGGTCGACGCCGAACAGCCTTATAGAGCAGGTCTGCACGGCCTTGCCTTCCAAGGTGGCTTTGGTCACCGCGATCATGGTTCCGGCTGGTAGATCGCCGCCCGTCACGGCCCAGCCTTGGAAGGCATCGACGTCATCAACCGGCGCAAGCCCAGCTTCACCGGACAACGGTGTCCAGCCGCGTTTTCTGGCGGTGGCCGCGGTTCGTTCGAAGTCGGCTCCATGCGCAAGACAGGTCTCGTGAAAAGCTTCGAGCGCCAGATCAACATTGTCGGCATACAACAGGGATGATGCCAAGCACCCGCTCGCAAGCATCAGGAAAAAATAAGCTTTCAGCATTGAACCGCACCTCGGGGCTGGAAAACGAGGTAATCTAATCATCAAGCAGGAAATGGTGCCTTCGCGACCGCAGTCAAGAAGCCCAGTCCTTGCGCGGCATCGAACGGTCGAAGACCGCCTCTGCAGTTGAACGCCTGTTTTTCAGATGACCGGCCGGCGGCCGCTATCGGCCAGGTGACAAGCGGCAACGCCGCCATGCGGCACGGATCGCAACAACGGTTCCTCGACCCGGCAGACATCGATCGCCACCGGACAGCGAGTGTTGAACCGGCACCCCGGAGGTGGCGCGCTCGGACTTGGCGGATCGCTGGCTAGAATGATCCGGCGGCGCCCGGCTTCGATCCGAGGATCCGGCGAAGGAACCGCCGAAAGCAGTGCCTGGCTGTAGGGATGGGCCGGCTCGCGAAACAGCGGCCGCGTCACGCCGGCTTCCGCGATGCGGCCAAGATACATCACCGTCACGTTTGAGCAGACCTCGCGCACGATCGCCAGGTCATGCGCAACGATGACGATGGTAAGGCCAAGCTGTTTCTGCAATGATGTGAACAGGTTGACGATCTGCGCCCGGATCGAAACGTCAAGCGCGCTGAGCGGTTCGTCGCAAACCAGGATCGATGGCTTCAGCGCAAGCGCGCGAGCGATCGAAACGCGCTGGCGCTGGCCGCCGGAAAGCGAACGCGGCAGGCGGTCGAGCACGGTCGCTGGCAGCGCCACCAGATCCAGCAGCTCGCCGATACGGCGCCGGCGCTCGGCCGGAGATCCGAGGCGATGGATCTGCAGCGGCTCTTCCAGCGTCTGGTAGACGGTCTGGCGACGGCTCATCGAGCCCAGCGGATCCTGGAAGACGAACTGGACCTCGCGGCTGAACGATTTGCGGTCCGACTTCAGCCACTGGGCGCGATCCCGCCCCGAGATCAGCACCGTACCCTCAGTCTCCTTCTGCAGGCCGACGACGCTGCGAGCCAGCGTGGTCTTGCCACAACCGGATTCGCCAACGATGCCATGGAAGGCACCACGCGGAATGGTCAGGTCGATGCCGTCGACCGCCCGCACGGCGCCTGTGCCGGAGCGGTTGGCGAAATGGACCTTCAGGCCCTTGACCTCAATCGCCGCAATGTCAGCCATGGACCGCTATCCCTTCCCGCCTCAGCACCACCGGGCATCCCACCTTGTGCGGCGTCCCGCCCGTCGAGATCGTCTGGAGCGGCGGCCGATGCACGCGGCATTCGGGCTCAACCAATTCGCAGCGGGCGGCGAAACGGCAGCCCGGCTCCAGCCTGATCTGGTTCGGCGGCAAACCTGGTATTTCCTTGGTCGCGGCGCGTTCGTCGGCGCGGAAATCCGGTACAGAGGCAAGCAGCCCGCGTGTATAGGGATGCGTCGGCCGCGTCAGCACATCCATCGCGGTCCCCTCCTCCGCCACCTGCCCGGCATAGAGCACCATGACCCGGTCCGCGACCGAGGCGACGACGCCGATGTCGTGCGTGATCAGCACGACCGCGATGCCTTCCTCGCGCTGGATCTGGCGGATGAGCTCCAGGATCTGCGCCTGCACCGTGGCGTCCAGCGCAGTGGTCGGCTCGTCGGCGATCAGCACGCGCGGCCGGCTTGCCAGGGCCAGTGCGATCATGGCGCGCTGCAGCATGCCGCCAGACATTTCATGCGGATAGCGATCGTAGCGGTCTTCCGGGTCAGGGATGCCGGTGCGGGCGAGCAGCGAGACCGCTTCCTTGCGGGCATCCGCATGCGAGAGATTGGCAAAGCGGCGCGCCTGGCGCGCCAGTTGCGGTCCGATCTTCAGCATCGGGTTCAGCGCGCTCATCGGGTCCTGGAAAATGACGCCGAAATAGCGGCCGCGAAGGTCAGACAAGCGCCTGGACTCCATTCCGACCAGTTCGCTCGCTTCGGCTCGGGCTGATCCCTTGATGTCGACGGTGACGCCCTCGGGCAGCAGGCCGAGCGGCCCAAGCGTCATGACGGTCTTGCCCGAACCGCTCTCGCCGACGACGGCGACTGTCTCGCCGGGACGGACGTTGAACGACACCCCATCGACCGCGCGCACGGAAACGGTCGTGGCGTAGAGATCAATGACCATGTTTTCTATGGAGTAGATCGGCTCGTCGCTCATGGCGCGGCTGTTCCCGTTTCGACGGCGTTCCGCTCCGCTTCCTCAACGGCGCGCGCCTTGCGACGCTTGCGCAGCAAACCGCCGCGCACCGGCCTCGGCACCTTTTGCAACGCGAAGGTCTCGCCCAGCAGATTGAAGCTGACCACCACCAAAGTGAGCGCAAGGCCCGGAAGGACGACCAGCCTCGGGTATTCCTCAATGTAGCTCATGCCGTCGACCAGCATCTGGCCCCATTCCGGCGCCGGCGGCGCGACGCCCAGGCCGAGGAAGCTCAGCGTCGCGATGGCCAGGACAAGGGCGCCAGCATCGGCGCTGGCATAGACCACGACGAGGGCCAGGACATGCGGCAGGATATGGCGCACAAAGATCCACAGATGGCTGGCGCCCATCACCCTTGCCGCTTCGATATAGGGCTGTTGCAATTCGGCGGTGACCACTGCGCGGCTCATGCGGGCATAGTTCGCCCACCACGCCAGCGTCAGCGCCGTGATCATCGACCAGTAGCCGGTGCCGAGAATGCCGATCAGCGCCAGCGCGATCACCAGGCTTGGCAGCGCCAGCGCGATGTCGATGAGGCTGATCAACACCAGCTCGACGCGCCCGCCGACATAACCGGCGAACGAACCGATGCTGACGCCGATGGCAAGTGCGGCCACCAGCACGATCACCATCGCCACCAGCGATATGCGGGCGCCGCCGATGATGCGGCTCAGAATATCGCGGCCGAGATAGTCGGTGCCCAGCCAGTGAGCCCAGCTCGGTCCCGCAAGCGTGACGTCGTAGTCTTGCGCGCCGGGATCGTAAGGCATGATCGAGGGACCGAGCACACCGACCGCGACAAAGAAGACGACTGGCAGCAGCACCAGCCAGGGCCAGTCCTTCATGCTCCTGAACAAGGACGTGTTCATCGGATCAAGCTCCTCTCGCCCTACGCATGCGCGGGTCGACAAACATGCAGATCACGTCAACCATCAGGTTGACGACAACGAAGAACACCACGAACAGCAACAGAACCGACTGCATGCCGACGAAGTCGCGGAAACGGATTGCATCGATAAAGAAGGCGCCGACGCCGCGCAGCGCAAACACCGTTTCAACCACGATCGAACCGATGATCATCAGCGTGAACTGGGCGCCGAAGGTGGTCAGGAACGGGATGGCGATGTTGGGCAGAGCCTCGCGCATCAGCACCTGTGTCCTCGTGTAGCCCTTCGCGAAGCCCGTCGTGGCGAAGGGTCGCGACATGGCCTCCTGGAGGTTGACGCGGACGACGCGGCTCAGCACCGATGCCGGAAACAGGGCGATTGTCACCCACGGCAAGAGCCACGAGGTGAAGCCGCTGACGCCGAAGGTGGGCAGCCAGCCCAGCATCACCGAAAAGACGATGACCAGCAGCGCCGCCACGAAGAAGTTCGGCGTCGAGGCGCCGACCAGCGAGAAGGCGTGGAGGAACCGGTCCAACGCGCCACCATTGCTGACCGCACCGGCAACGCCGAGCGCCAGCGACAGGAAAAAGGCGAGAATGCCGCCGCCCGCAAGCAGCGCCGCCGTCATCGGGATTCTGGCGGCGAATTCCTGCGCGATCGGCTTGCCGGTGCGCAGCGAGACGCCGAGATCGCCGGTGATAGCGCTGAAAAGCCATCGGCCGTAGCGGACCGGCAGCGGATCATAGAGCCCGAGGTCCTCGCCGATCTTCTTGATCATTTCGGCATCCGCGCCCGGGCCTGCCGCACGCTCGGCCATGAGCGCGGCGACGTTGCCCGGCGCCGCGGCAACCAGGGTAAAGGTCAATGCCGATGCCGCCACGACAAGCAGACAGGCAAGCAACATCCTTCGCAGAATCGTGCGTCTCATCGGAACTCCCCCAGGAGGTTCGAGGCGTTCAGGCCTTCAGCGTGATCGCCTTGAACGGCAGGTCGTAGTCCGTCGCGGGAAGCGCGAAGTTCTCGACGCGAGGATTGTGCGCCCACAGCCGCTGGCTGACAACGAGCGGGCAGATCGCCCGGTTGTCGTGCAGCCAGTCGTAGAGCGCCTGCATCTTGGCTTCGCGTTCGTCGCCGCTCGCTTCGAGCGCGGCCTTGACCACGCCATCAAGCTCCGGGGAAACATAGATCTTGCCGTCCGGCCCGCTGTCGGCGGTGGATACGAACGCGTTGCCGAGCGTGCCGTGCGGATCATAGGGCGCGCCATAGGTGGTGAAGAAGGCAAGATCATATTCGAACGCCGGGCGACGGTCGTGCATGGTGGCGTTGTCGACTGACGAGACCTGAACCTGGAAGCCGACCTCGGACAGCTGACCCTGGATCATCTCGGCGATGCGGCGCGAACCCGGCAGCGATTCCTCCGATACGAGGAAATCGATCGCCAGCGGCGCGCCCTCCTTGCTCCAGGCGCCTCCGCTTTCGCTCCAACCGCCATCGGCAAGGATTTTCCTGGCCGCGGCGACGTCGCGTACCGGCACGTCATGCCGCTTGCCCGACGAAGGCACGTTGGCCGGGAAGAGATCCGCCGCCGGATCTGCGTAGCCTTCGAACAACACCTTGGCGATCGCGGCGCGGTCGACCGAGACATAGATGGCCTCGCGCACGGCCTTGTCGGCCATCATCTTGGCCTTCGGCGAATAACCGAGCAGCATGGTTGCGGTGCCGGCCTCGGCCACCACTTTCATACCGTCCTTTTCAAGCGCGCGGGCGCGGCGTGGCGACAGCGTCGCCACCCAGTCGCCGCCGATCACGTCGAGGTCGCCGGAACGCAGGGCGTTGGCGCGGGCGAGTTCGTCGGGAACCACCTTCAGCTCCATGCGAGCAAACAGTGGCTTCTCGCCCCAGTATTTGTCGTTGCGCACCAGCACGGTGCCGGAGGAATCGTAGCTTTCGACGATCCACGGTCCGGTGCCGACCGGAGCGGTCTGCTTGCCGCCGGCGTCGACAGCCTTCGGCGACAGGAAGCGCACCGGACGCACGATGGTGAGCTCCAGCAAGGCGGCGGGCACCGGACGCTTCAGCTTGATCGTCAACTTGCTGGGTCCATCGGTGACGATGCTGTCGAATCCGTCGGACACACCGATCCATGAGAAATCCGCGACGCCCAGCCAGCGTTTGAGATTCCATTCGGCGGCGGTCGAATCGAAGGGCGTGCCGTCACTGAAGGCAACACCTTCGCGCAGGTCGAAGGCGATCGAAAGCTGGTCGTCGGCGACAGCCCACTTGGTGGCGAGCCCGGGCTCGAGCGCGCCGTCCTGGCCATAGTGTATGAGGGCGTCGAACACGACCGTGTAGGAACTCAGCGTGGAGACGTTTTGCAGCAGGTCGAGATCGCCGGTTTCGGCGGCAATGGCGACCTTCAACGTTTCATGCCCCTCCGAGTACGCGGCGCGCGGAAACGCGGCAATGAAGGCCAGGCCGGCTGTGGAGGCCAGGAAATTGCGGCGGTCGAGAGTCATCATGTTAGTTCCCCTTTTTGTTTGATTGGCAACGATCATGTGCACGCTTGCTAATTTGTATAGACATAAGACATAAAGTCGGAAAACCGTTTGAGAGTTTTACCCAGCGACCCACTTGGTCGCGGTTGCGGCCTACAGCCAGTTCAGCACCGCCGCCGAGAGCGCGAGATAGCGGCCGGCTTTCGCCATCGTGACGATCGCAACGAAGCTCCAGAGCGGCTCGCGCAGAACACCGGCCATCATCGTCAGCGGATCGCCGATGACGGGAACCCAGCTCAGCAACAGGCTCCATCGTCCGTAACGGCGGTAGCGCGCCGCGGCGCGATCGAGCGCAGTGGGCTTGACCGGAAACCATTTGCGGTCGCGAAAGCGGTCGATGCAGCAGCCGAGCAGCCAGTTGACAACCGAACCAAGCACGTTGCCGATCGTCGCGACCAGGATCAGCGCCGCCGGTGACTGGCTTCCGGTCAGCAGCAGGCCGGCCAGCACCGCCTCTGACTGCAGCGGCAGAATTGTCGCTGCGGCGAACGCGGTGAGGAACAGCGCGCCGAAGGCACCAACATCTCCCAGCATTGGGGCCGCTCAGCTCGCTTTCGGCCATTTTGGGTGCCTATCGTTAACGACATAACCATGCGCATGCTCGAAGCCTGCTTCGGTCCAGACGGCGTCCTCGAGGTGCGAATGCCCGTCAGACAGATCGTCATGGGCGTGGCTGAGAACGTCGGGATCGTGACGCGGCCACAACCACATCGCGGCAAAGAGTGCCGCGGCGCCAATGACGCCAAGCAGGATAAAGGTGAAGGGCAGGCCCATCGCCGCGCCGACGAGTCCGGCGATCGGATAGGTGATGAGCCAGCAGGCGTGCGAAAGCGCGAATTGCGCGGCAAACAATGCCGGCCGGTCGACGGGATCGGCCGAGCGCTTGATCAGCCGCCCAGACGGGGTCTGCGCCAGCGAATAGCCGAGCCCGAGCACGAACCAGAGCGGCAAGAGCAGCTGATAGCTGATGGCGAACGGCCCTGCGAACACGCCGGCAACCAGCAGGCCGGCGCCTGACAACATCGCAACCCGATCCGGGATGCTGTCCAGCAGCCGCGGCAGGACCAGCGCCGCGATCATCGAGCCGCCACCGAAGGCGGCAAGGGCAAATGCCGTGTCGCTCTGGGAAAGGCCGAATTTTGCCTGAACCAGCACGACCGTGTTGACGATCACCATGGCACTGGCGGCGGCGACAGCGAGGTTGAGCGCCAGCAGGCCGCGCAATCTCGGCGTCGCCAGATAGTTACGGATGCCGCGTGTGGTGCGCTCGTAAATGCCGCGCGGCTCAGAGGGTTTCGGGCTCGGCAGAACCACCGACACCACCAGCGCGGCCGACGCCAGGAAGCCGATGACCGTGCCTGCGAACAGGCTATGGAAGCTGATGACCGAAAGCAGTGCCGCCGCCAGTATCGGACTGACCACGCTCTCCAGATCGTAGGCAAGCCGCGACAGCGACAAGGCCCGTGTGTAGTCCTTCTCTTCGGGCAGCACGTCAGGGATCGAAGCCTGGAAGGTCGGGGTGAAGCCGGCTGACGCCGACTGCAGGATGAAGATGAGAAGATATATCTGCCAGACTTCGGTGACGAAGGGCAGGAATACGGCAACCCCTGCCCTGATGAGGTCGAGCGAAACCAGCATGGTACGGCGTGGTAGGCGCTCGGCGAACGCGGCGGAAACGGGCGCCACGCCGACATAGGCGATCATCTTGATGGCAAGCGCCGTGCCGAGCACCGCGCCGGCATCGGCGCCGGCGAGGTCATAGGCCAGCAGCCCGAGCGCCACGGTGGCAAGGCCAGTGCCAATCAGGGCGATGACCTGGGCCAGGAAAAGATGGCGATAAGTGCGATTGGCAAGGACTTGCAGCATATGTCTGTCTTCTTGGAGGAGCGATGGGTCGTTGATCCGTGGCGATTGAATGGCGGGCCTGATCTCAGTGATGGTGGCCTTCCGGCTCGACCATTTTGAACGGCAGCACCTGCTCGCGACCCTTCGCGGCCAAGACCAGCCTCGCCTGGAACTCATGCGGCTCAGCAGGAGCCACGGTGCTCTCAAGGCGATGATGGTTGTCGGCGACGGGTTCGAGGCGAATCGTCTCCGGCCCGCCAGGCCTATCGATGATCACCGTTGCCATCAGATCGTCGGCATGCCGGTCGATGGTCAGCCGCATCCGCTCGCCAGCCGGCGTGTCGACGATTTCCAATGTCCCGGCAGCCAGATCGCAGTCGACCTTGAAGGGCTCCGGCGGATGATGACCATGTGAGTGAGAGGGTTCCGTGCCCGTCGCGGCAGACCCGGCCGAACTCTCCAGACGAACATTCGCTTCAGCCAACGCCGGCAAGTGGGCGAACAGTTCCTCCTTGAGGGCTTCGGTGACGCCCATCACGTCCTTGGCCGTCGCCGCGTCGGCGACACTGATGGCGACGTCGGCATGCAGGCGATGGCCGATCCAGCGCGCCTGCACGCTTTGGACACGTTCGATACCGGACACATGCTCGGCGGCATGATGGATTTCATCGACGATGCCGGGCTCGACACCGTCGAGCATGCGCGTGAGGACTGCCTTCGAAGACTGCCAGACGATCGCGAAGATGGCCACCGTGATCAAGAGCCCGATGATCGGATCGGCCAGCGGAAACCCCAGCCATACGCCGATAGCACCCAGCACAACCGCCAGACTGGTAAAGCCGTCGGTGCGCGCATGGTAGCCGTCGGCGATCAGCGCCGCGCTGTTGATCTCGCGGCCGACCCGGATACGGAACACTGCAACGGCCTCGTTGCCTAAGAAACCTATAATGCCGGCTATGGCGACCCAGCCAAGAAATGCGATCGGCTGCGGATTGATCAACCGGTCGATCGCCTCGTAGCCGGCAACGATGGCGCTGAACAAGATGATGAGGACAATCAGAATGCCGGCCAGATCTTCGACGCGGCCCAGCCCGTAGGTGAACGTCTTGCTCGGTTTGCGACGGGCCAGCATGAAGGCGACCCACAATGGGATGGCGGTGACCGCGTCGCCGACATTGTGGATCGTGTCGGCCAGCAGCGCCACGCTGCCGGAGAGGAACACAACCACCAACTGCAGCGCCGCCGTGATGGCCAGAACGACGAATGACCATTTGATCGCCCAGATGCCGCGCGTCGTCGTGGCGATCGTCGGGTCGATGACGCCATGCGTGTGGCCATGGCCGCCCTCGCCGTGATCATGTCCGTGGCCGCCCATGCCTTGCGTCATCGGGCCGAACCCGAACCAATCGCGAACTTTGTCCATCATGGCGCTTCTCACAGGTACTTGGTGATATCCTTGAACTCGTCGATCGAGCGGCGCTGCTCGAGCGCCAGCGGTCCGACGACGTCCTCAAGGCAGTGGTTGAGGTGGTCCTGGATCAGCGTCTTCTTGGCCTGGGCGATGGCCTTCTCCACGGCATGAAGTTGCTGGGCGATGTCGAGGCACGGTCGCCCGGCCTCGATCATCTCGACGATCCCGCGCAGATGGCCGTCGGCGCGCTTCAGCCGCTTGATGATGGCAGGATGAGTTTCGTGGACGTGGGGACGCTCATTCATGCCCTTGATGCTATCCCCCCAGAGAGGATATTCCAAGCCTCAAAGTGGCCTCGATTCTGGTGCATGCCACCATTCGTTAGGATTTTAGAGAATAATCGTTAAGCATGCCGAATTGGATCCCTAGCACAGCCTTTCGTCTCATCGTCGCGTTCGCGATGACTCTCGGCGTGCTGCTCTCCCCAGTGGGTAGTTCGGCCTCGCATAGCCCGATTGCGCTCGCTGCCGCCGAGGCAGCGCGTCACGCAGAGCTGACAGCACAGATCGGAAAACACGGCCACAGCCATGACGATGGCGAAGCCGATGAGCAGAGCTTTGGTCATACCCACGGCCACAATCCGGCCGACCACACCCATGAAACGGCGAGCACGCTTCCGGGCTTCGCGCAGCCAGCACCGCCGATAGGCCGGAGCTGGCTGGTTTACCCGCCTTCGTTTGCCGACCTCGAAATCCGTTTCCGGCTTGAGCGCCCTCCCAGGCAGATCGTCATCGCATGATCGCGGCCGCACGCGCGGCCATCCTCAACGACGACGATTGGAATTCTCATGCAAGGATCCTTCTACAAGGGTCCGCCACGCACGCCTTGCGCGCGCTGGCGGTTGGCCCTTCCTGTGCTCATTGCTCTCCTGACCCTTCCATTGCTTGGGGGGACTGCCCTCGCCCATGCCGTTGCCGAAGGCGACAAGGGCTATATCCAGGAGATTACGGGCATCAATCTGCTGCCCTTCATCTATCTCGGCGCCAAGCACATGGTGACGGGATACGACCACGTCCTGTTCCTGTTCGGCGTGATCTTCTTCCTCTACCGGATGAAGCACATTGGCATCTATGTGAGCCTGTTCGCGCTCGGCCATTCCACGACCATGCTGCTTGGCGTCTATTTCAACGTTGGCATCAACAGCTACATCATCGACGCGATCATCGGCCTGTCGGTCGTCTACAAGGCGCTCGACAATATGGGTGCCTTCCAGAGGTGGCTCGGCTTCCAGCCGAACACCAAGATCGCGACGCTGATCTTCGGCTTTTTCCACGGCTTCGGCCTGTCGACGAAGATCATCGAATACAACATCTCGCCCGACGGGCTCGTGCCCAACCTACTTGCCTTCAACGTCGGCGTTGAGGTCGGTCAGCTTCTGGCACTCGCTGCTATCCTTATCGTCATGGGCTACTGGCGCCGGACCGACAGTTTCTGGCGCCACGCCTACACCGCCAACACCATCATGATGACCGCCGGGTTTGTGCTGATCGGCTATCAGCTCACCGGCTGGGTCGTCTCCTGAACCTCCAAGTAAAGATCAAAAAAGGAATTCTCCCATGTACAACACAGACATCCCGACCCGCGCTGAACTGCCGACATCCATGCAGCTCCTCCGATCTACCCTCATCGCCATTGTCGCGGCAGCGGCCATCCTTGTGACCATCGTGCTGCCGGCCGAATACGCCATCGATCCCACCGGCGTTGGGCGAGCGCTCGAGCTCACCGAGATGGGCGAGATCAAGACACAACTCGCCGAAGAGGCCGAGCAAGACCGCCTTCGCGAATTGCAAAACGGCACGCCGACCGCAGTGCCAGGCCAAGATCAGCAGTCGAGTCTTCTGGAGCGCGTCTTCGCTGAACTGGTGATTGGTTCCGCCTCTGCCCAGGAACTGCGGACGGACGAAATGTCGGTCACCCTCAAGCCCGGCGAAGGAGCTGAGATCAAGCTCGTCATGGCCAAGGGCGCAAAGGCAAACTACTCTTGGACAGCCAATGGCGCGGCGGTGAACTTCGACACCCATGGTGACGGCGGCGGCGAAAACATCTCATACGAGAAGGGACGCGGTGCTGCAGAGGACGAGGGCGTACTTGAGGCAGCCTTTGACGGCAATCACGGTTGGTTCTGGCGCAACCGCACCGGTGCCGACGTCACCGTGACGCTGAAGACGAATGGCGCGTACACCGACATCAAACGCATGATGTGATCGATACGGCACGTCTTATCCGGCGCCGTTTGGCGCCGGGGGAGATCAAGCAGGTGAAATAGCCAACTCGGACCAACACAGTTTGATAATATCCAACCTGTGTTGGTCCCCTTCGGATGTCGTTGGTTAGAATCAGCTCGCAATGATGTAACAGGAGCGTCGCGCTAGCTTCCCCAAAGCGTAATCACGCCGCATTGGCCGCGAGCGCGCTCAAAACCCCTTGCGGCAAAGGGCTTCAAGATCCGTCTTTGTCATTTTCTCGATGCCGAGCCCAGGAAGAATATCATTATCTCCCTTGAGATCCCGGCCATAAGCCGCCGACAATATGGAAATTCCGGATTCATGGAGAACCGCCGGATTTCCGCTGATCTTCCCCAGGACTGCGGTTGGTAACAGGCCGAACGGAACGTCCTCGAGAATATAGCGGCTCTCGATGGTCGTCGGGCCAAAGCCGCCACGACCTTGGCGATCCATCTCCAGGTTCATTTCCGAAACGGTGCTCATGGGGACGTGGAACGACAATGAAAAATGTTCCTGGACGGTACGAACCGCGATACCGAAATTGCCAGCTATGGCCAATCGTTCGGCATCCAGAGCCTCGATGAAGCGACCAACGGCAGGAGTGACATTTCCCCCCTGGCTCCATCGCTCGGCCTTCTCCATTCGTGTGAGATTGAGAAGGGCAATTCCCAGATGGTTCTGCGGATTGAGGTTGCTGAGCGCAATTGCCAGCAGACCATCGCGCTTGACGAAACGATCGCCGAACAAGGCCGTGCAAAGCTTGTACCCTTGATCGAGCGCATCGAAAGGCAGCGTCGCAACATCAAGCTTCTGGCGAATGGAAGTGACCTGGACTTCTGTTGGTCCGAGCTGGCGGCCGGTCAAGAGCGTTGTGCCCCAAACGACGATCGGCAACCTGACCTTGCGCTCGGCTAACCGCTTGGAGAGATACAGCGCGCCGAACGAACTGTGCGAACTGACGATGACAGGAATACCATCTGCCAGGTGAGGGACGGCGGCATCCATCACCATCTTGTGGCCGTAAGCGGGAAGCGCGATCACCACCACATCCGCGTGATCGATGGCATCTTTACAATCATTGGCAATACGCACCGGCACCGTCGCCTCGATATCCCCCGTCGCCTTCAATAATTCGCCAGTCGCCAACGTTCTGGTGCGGTCTCCCGACGGTGACCAAAGTGTTGGCGTATGTCCCGATTGTGCCAAATAGGCCGCAAGGCCATAGGCAATTGCTCCAGCGCCCAGAATACTCACGCGCATAACATTCCTCCTGTCGCCGGCTTTATGGTTCGAGAATCCTTGCCGTCCCCGCCTACAAGTTTTTTCATCGGGAGGATCCGAATTGAAGTCACGTCGGTTGCCATCAGCCGTTTCGATCAGGACTCCGGCTCTGAGCCGGCAAACGCCGCAACGACTATTAGTTTCCGCTTGACATATATCAAAAATGAATGAGACGATGTCAATCATACGAATTACGCATGTAGGGAGAACATGGAAACCCGGGACCTTCAGACCTTCCTTGCGGTTGCTGCCAGCGGCAGCATTACCAAGGCGGCTGACATGCTCGGGCGTTCCCAACCTTCGGTGACACGCACCATTCAGGAGCTCGAGGCCGAACTTGGCTTCGAATTGCTGCATCGGATCGGTCGACGGGTGCAGCTGTCTGAAGAGGGTGTCGCATTCGAGGAGGAAGCGCGGCGATTGTTGATGTCTTTCACCGAACTTGCAGCGCGGGCCAAGATGATCGCCGCCGGCCGTGGGCGGATCCTGCAGATTGTCACAACTTCCGCGATCGGCACCGGCTTGATCCCGGCGGCCCTGGCCGAGCTCAAGGGTGTCGAGCTTCCGCACGAGACGCATCTCGGGCAGTTTCTTCCCTCGATCGTCGCCCAGGAAGTGCGCAGCGGACGTGCCGAGATCGGGTTTTCAAGCCTGCCGCTCGATACGCCCGGTCTGGATGTCCTACGGCTCTATTCGGCGCCTGATGTTGCTGCCGTGCGGGAGGACGATGCGCTGGCTGAACTTGATGTCATACCGCTTTCGGCTTTTGCGGGTCGTCGCGTGGCTACGTTGCTCAATCCGCTGCGGTTTCAGTTGCATGTCGCCAAGGCACTCGCTGCCCGGGGCATCGACACCGGCCCGGTGATCCGGACCAATACTGCCTACGGCGCGTTGCAGATCGTGCGCCATACTGGTGTCGCGGCCGTCATCGATCCCCTCACGGCCTATGGCGTCGCCCTGCCTGGGGTCGTCATTCGCCCGATCGATGTAACCGTTCTCTTTTATTGGGGCGTTGTGGCTGCCTCAAAACGTCCCCTTCGCCCAGTCGCGCAGGCGCTGATGGATGCGGTCGAAGCGGTGGCTGAACGGTCGATCGTCGGTTTCAAGGAGCTCGATCCAGCTTTGGCCAGCCAATTGGTGAACGATCCCGCGTCGGGCACAAATAACGGAACTGGAATATGAAGCATACTCCCACCCCGGCAGCATCGACGGGCCTTGCCGCGTTGGAAGCCCAGCTCGCGCAGGATCTCGACTTTGTCGAGCTGCCCGCCAAGCCCTGGGTCCCCACACGCATGCATGAGGGCGCCCCCGTCCGTGATGTCGTGGTCATTGGCGCTGGCATGTGCGGACTTGCTGCCACGGCAAAGCTGGTGCTGGCAGGGATCACCAATGTCGTCGCCTATGATGCGGCGCCGGCTGGGCTCGAAGGACCGTGGATAACGTTTGCCCGCATGCAAACACTCCGGTCGCCGAAGACCCTGCACGGTCCGTCGCTCGGCTTGCCGCAATTGACGTTCCGCGCCTGGTTCACGGCGCAATGGGGCGTCGACGCCTGGCGGTCGCTGGACAAAATCCCCAAGGGCCAGTGGATGGATTACCTGGTCTGGTACCGCAAGGTTCTTGCTCTGCCTGTGCGCAACGGCGTGCGCATGACCGGCGTCGCACCGGTTGGTGATCTGATTGCGATCGATATCGAAGGCGCGGAATCCGGCCGGGTTCTCACCCGTCATCTCGTTCTGGCCACCGGCCGCTCTGGTCTGGGCGGTTTTGCCGTGCCCGATTTCCTCAGGGGCATCGATCGCGCTTATTGGGCCCATTCTGCGGACGAGATCGATTTCGACGCGCTGCAAGGTAAGCGTGTGGCGGTCATCGGCGCCGGTGCCTCGTCCATGGACAATGCCGCAACCGCACTCGAGGCGGGCGCCGGATCTGTGGACATGTTGATCCGGCGCAAGGAAATGCCGCGCATCAACAAGCTGACCGGAATCGGCAGTCCGGGTGTTGTACTCGGCATGCATCAATTGCCCGATGCCTGGAAGTGGAAGTTCTTCGACTACACCGCCTCAACCCAGACGCCGCCGCCTCGTTCATCGACGCTTCGCGTTTCTCGCCACCCCAATGCCCGGTTCTTTCTCGACTGCGGCATCGTCGCGGTCACGGAAGATGCGGGAGGCCTGCTTATCGAAACCACCCAGGGGCTGATGCGCTACGACTTCCTGATCGCGGCAACCGGCTTTTCAAACGACTTCAACGGCCGCCCGGAATTTGCAGCCATCGCGCCACATATCCGCACCTGGTCGGATGGCCGATATACACCGGACATGGGGCCGGCGCGTGCAGGCATGTCCGACGCACCGGACCTAGGTCCCGCCTTCGAGTTTCGTGAGCGCGTCCCCGGCTCCTGCCCGATGCTGTCGCATATCCACTGCTTCAACGACGCCGCCATGCTGACGCACGGCAAGGTCTCCGGTGATATCCCAGCCGTCAGCGCGGGTGCCGACCGTTTGGTCCGCGGCATTGCCGCATCGCTGTTTGCCGAAGATGTCGAAACCCACTTCGCCAACCTGATCGCTTACGACACGCCCGAACTTCTGGGCGACGAATGGGTCGATTCAACACCCTTGTTGGAGAAGGAGGCCGCGCTGTGATCGACGCAATGGACAAGGCCGCCGGTCTATCACCGCACGATGCGCTTTTCAGCGCGCGTCGGTTTCGGCCTGAATTCGTGCTGGGGGCGGAGGAATGTCGCCTCTCCGTCCTGCAGCCAGCAAACGACCAAGGGCTTGCGCCTAATTTGCGGGTTGCTCTGGCCCGTCGCATGGCCGCTCTGAATGCCGATCCGGTCCTGATGGCCGAATTTGATGTGCAGCTGGCTCAGCTCGATCCGACTGAGCAGCTTCTGGCCTTAGCCCAGGGGGAAACGGATTTGGAAGAGCCATTGGCGACCATCGCACGTCATGTGGACCTGATTACGCTGACACCGAAAAAGGCGGAAGCGGGCCACATCGCCCTGCTCGCCCAAGCTGGATTGAACAATCCTCAGATCGTCGCCCTTTCCGAGCTCATCGCCTTCGTCAATTTCCAGACGCGGGTGGCAACCGGCCTGCGATTGTTGAGGACGGCATGATTTCCGCAGTGCGCCTGAAGCCATTGAATTGGCATCCGTACATAGCGCCGGTCGAGCTATCCGAGGCCACGCCGGAACAGCTTGAAGCGATGAAGGTCACGCCATCAGCCAAGAAAGTTTCGGAATATGTGCGCACCCTTGCGCATGACCCTGAGAGCTACCTTGCCCGCACCATCTTGTTCAACGCCATCATGTATGTCGAAGGCGGGCTTGCCCGCCCTGACCGCGAGCTTGGTGCATTAGGTGCGTCCATCGTCAATGGCTGCAAATTCTGCGCCGTTGTTCACGCCCGCAGGCATGCAGAGCTGACCAAGAACGACGAAGTGGTCACCGCGCTCTATCTCGATAAACCTGAAGCGCTCGGCCCACGCGATGCGGCAATCTACAGTTTTGCCCGCCGCCTGTCGGCGGCCCCGTCGGAAGCGACGACAGACGATATCGCCGCGCTTCGATCAGTCGGCATGGACGACCGCGAGATTATCGACCTGATCCACGCCATATCGATCTTCGGCTGGGCAAACCGGCTGATGCACGTTCTCGGCCATGCGGAGAGCGGGTGATGATGTCGCATGCGGTCGAAGCAGTCCGTCTCACACTTTCCGAAGGGACAACCAGCAATGCTTGAACTCAAAGATGTAAAGCTGTCTTACGGAAGCACGCAGGTTCTGAACGGCGTCAATCTCTCGGTAAAGCGGGGTGACGTGGTTTCGATCATCGGCCCCAGCGGCACCGGCAAGACCACGTTGCTGAAATGCATCAACTACCTGGCCAAGCCGTCGTCAGGAACCATCGCGTTCGATCAGATCCGGATGGATTACCAGCGTGCCGACAAGGTCGCTGTCCAGGCGATCCGGTTGCGAACGGCGATGGTCTTTCAACAATTCAACGTCTTCAAGAACATGACGGTCCTGCAGAACGTGATGGATCCACTGGTCGTCGTGCAGCGCAAGTCCGCGGACGAGGCGCGGGAGATCGCCTTGCGGGAGCTCGAGCGGGTCGGCCTCACCCCGAAGCGAGACAGCTATCCCTCCCAACTGTCGGGCGGCCAGCTCCAGCGCACCGGCATTGCGCGCGCCCTGGCGGTTCGTCCCGACGTGATACTCTTCGATGAGCCTACGTCATCGCTGGATCCAGAACTCGTCGGTGAAGTCCTGAAGGTGATCAAGGACGTCACCTCGTCAGGGATCACTTCGCTGCTTGTGACCCACGAGATGCAATTCGCAAGGAACATCTCCAACCGGATCGTCTTCATGGACCGTGGCGTGGTCGCCGCCGATGGCAGCCCGGCTGATATCTTCGACGCGCCTTCCAGCCCACGACTTGCTCAATTCCTGCAGTCAGAACTCGCTTTTCAATAATCCAACAACAAGGGAACCTAAGAAATGTCTGTAATCACATCCCGCTTTTCCCGTCGTCATGCCCTGGCTGTCGTCGGCGGCATCGCAATAGCCCTTGCAACCGCAGGAGTCAGTTATGGTCAGACCGTTCGGACAATCAAGATCGCGACGTCTGCCGAATCCAAGCCGCTGGCATGGGGCGCGATCGGCGTCGAGCCGCAAGGCTATGAGCCCGATCTCCTGAGGGCGATCAACGCAAAGCTGCCGCAATACAAGTTCGAGATGGAAGGTGTCTCTGACATCGCGCAGGAAACTGGCCTCGCCACGGGCAAGTACGACATCGCGGTGGGTGGCTACTACAAGTCGCCCGAGCGCTCCAAGCAGTTCTTCATTCCGGAAAATCCCATGGGCGCCAGCCTGATGAAGATCTACAGCAAGAAAGACAGCGGCATCAAGGAAATGAAAGACCTGGTCGGCAAGAGGATCGTTCCGACCACGGCCGGCGGTGGAACCTACAAGTTCATCATGAACTGGCAGAAAGAAAACCCGCAATACAAGCTCGATGTCACGGCATCGAGTGCAGGCATTCCCTACCCGAACCGGCTGGACGAAGTTCAGAACGGCAAGTTCGACGCTCTCGTCTTGCCGTCCAATCTCGGTGAGCAGACCGTCATCGAGCAAAAGAAACTCGATATCGTGGCGTCCGAACCAGTGTTCAGCAACAACACCTACATGCTGATCCACAGATCAGACGAGAACAAGGTTCTGGCTGACGATGTGAACAAGGTTCTCAAGGAATTGAAAGACGACGGCACGATCGAGAAGCTCTCGCAGAAGTGGTTCGGCGAGGGCATCGTCCAGTACATGAAATAGCACGGCCGTTGAGGGCCATATTCGCTAGTCAGCGGCAAGGCTGAATTGCAAGAAGGAGCGTTTCAAAGTGGATGTATCTGCTATGATTCCCGAGTTGCTCTCGGCACTGCCGCTGACGCTCGCCATCACGTTTACGGCCCTCATTTCTGGGTTCTGTCTGGCTCTTATCGCGACAACACTCCGTGTTCGCAGGGTGCCACTGATCAGTCACCTGGTGGACCTCTACGTGTCCTATGCCCGGAGCGTTCCTGTCGTCCTGCAGCTGTTCGTCGCGTTTTATGGGCTTCCGCTGTTGGTGATCCTGTTCGGCGCCAAAGATTTTATTTCGCCGACGATGGCTGCCATGGTGGGGTTGAGCCTCTACCATGGAGGATATCTGTCGGAAGTCATGCGGCCTGCATATCTTGCCGTCGATCGCGGCCAGCACGATGCGGCCGATAGCCTTGGATATACGTTCCGGCAGAAAATTACTCGCGTCGTCGGCCCGCAAGCGGTGCACTTCGCACTACCGGGCTACGGGAACTCCGTCATCTACCTGATCCATAACGTTGCGCTGGTCATGTACATCGGCGCCGCCGACGTCATGGCGACTGCGCATTTGATCATGGAGCGCGACTACAATCAGTTCCAGTTCGAAACCTACCTCGTCCTGGCGATCATCTATTCGCTGATGTGCCTGGTCGCATGGCTCATCGTGCGCTTCTTCGAGCTTCGATCACCGATGCAAGCGCCAGAGGCAACGACAACAACTCCGATCAAGAACGAGCTCCTCGCGAGCGTCTGACGTAAGGGTATTCAACCATGTTTGATACCGATATTTTGCTCCAGGACACGCAGGAAATTCTGAGTGCCGTACCCGTGACCGTTGGAATGGCACTCTTGATTTTCGTCCTGTCGACGATAGTCGGCAGCATATTCGCGCTGATCGAATACAGACGGGTGCCGGTGCTGCGAGAGCTCATCATGACTTACAAGATCGTCTTCAAGGGCGTTCCGATGGTCATCGTGATTTTCCTCGCCTATTTCGGTCTGCCGCCCGCATTCCAGTTCCTGTTCTCATTGCTGGGGATCAACTTTAACGCCCACGAAACCCCCAATTGGGTCATCCTTGTAGTTGCGATTACCGGCTGTGTCGCCGCGTTCCAATCCGAGATTATCAAGGGAGCCCTGAATGCATTCGACACCGGTCAGTCGGACGCAGCCCATTCGCTGGGCTATACAGGCGGCCAACTGTTCCGACGTATCCTATTTCCCCAGGTGGCCCTCACGGCAATTCCCGACCTGACGACTTCGATGATGGTCATCATGAAGGCGCTTTCTCTCGGATTCGCCATCGAGGTCGTCGATATCTTCGCCCAGTCCCAGCTGACCGCCGCCCTGAACTACTACTACCTCGAAGCCTTCGTGATTGCCGTCGTGATCTACATGGTGATTGCCTATATCGTCACACAGATTGCCGACAGGCTGGAGCAGGCGCTGAGGGTGCGGACGTGAGGCGGATGTGGGATAGAATCGTCAAGCTTCGGATATCGAGCCGCACCTGGGAGGCAATTCTTTCGGGGATGAAAAGCTTGAGGAGAAACCCAAGTAGCCGATGCATGTACCGCTGAATGCCGACTGAAGCACCGATCGCGCCGACGCAACGTTGCGACTGTGCCGACCAGAGGAATCCGGTCTCCGGCTACTGGCATGGAGATCCCCAAGCCGTATTCGGCGCCGCGAGTACGCATCAATATTGGAGAACCTGGGCCTCTCCGTCTCCCACGCCGGTTTATCCGACTTGTCTCACGTCGTATTCCTGCAGGATACCCGCTTTGATCCGACCAGCGAAATGACAACTTGCGAGATGCGATTCCGACAAGCTGTTGACCGGAGGCGATGTCTCACAAACACTTTGCACGGCAGGGCAGCGCGTACGAAAACGGCATCCGGTCGGCGGATTCACAGGGCTTGGCACATCTCCCTTTAGAATGATCCGCTGACGTTCGCGCTCCTCAACTGGATTTGTCGACGGGACCGCGCTGAGCAGCGCCTGTGTATACGGATGTGCGGGCTGGCTATAGAGCGCGCCGCTCTCACCTTCTTCCATGACGCGGCCGAGATACATCACGTAGACGCGCTGTGCGGCCTGGCGAACGATGGCCAGATCGTGCGCAATGAGAAGACATGACATTCCGAAATCATCGCGCAGCTTCAGAAACAGGTTCATGATCTGCGCTCTGATGGAGACATCGAGCGAACTGACAGGCTCATCGCATATGAGTACGGTTGGGTTGGCAGCAAGAGATCGCGCGATACACACGCGTTGACGTTGGCCACCCGACATCTCGCGCGGATAGCGCTCCATTATCTGTTCGGGCAGCCCCACTTGGTCCAAGAGTTCTTTGACACGTGCCGCCCGCGCGGAATGGTTGTTCTCCCCATTGATGAGCAGCGCTTCATCGATCGCCTGACCAATCGTCTGTCGGGAACTCAGCGAGGAAAGCGGATCCTGAAAGATGTATTGGATCTTGCGCCTTCGTTCGAACAAATGCTTGCCGCTCATAGCCAGGAAATTTTCGCCCTTGAATCGGATCTCTCCGGATTTGGCGCTCTCGAGACCGAAGATCGTGCGACCCAGTGTCGATTTTCCGCATCCCGACTCCCCGACCAATCCTACAATCTCGCCCGCGCCAATCTTCAGGCTCACGCCATCACAGGCCTTAATCTCAGCCCCTGTGTGGCGGTCGCGAAAGTGAGTTTTGAGATCGACGATCTCAATGAGGTTCTCAGGCATCTTCCATCACTCGCGCAAGCTTGTTGATGATGACCGGGCATGCGGCGACGTGCGTCGACGACTCTCCTGGTACGGAAAGCAAGTGCGGTTGAGTGGCGCTGCAGCTCTGCAGCGCCGAAGCGCAGCGTGGCGTGAACGCACAACCGCGTATCAACCGAGACAGATCTGGCGGCTGGCCAGGAAGACCAATAAATTTCGAACCAATGTCTGCATTTAGCGATGGAACTGAACCGAGCAGACCTTTGGTGTAGGGGTGGACCGGCGTCATCAGCACGTCGTCCACCGGACCCAGTTCTGACAGCCGGCCGGCGTACATCACCGCCACCTTGGTCGCCATGCCGGAGACCACACCAAAATCGTGAGTGATGATGACGATGGCCATCTGCAGGCGCCTCTGTAGGTCTTTCAGCAGCTCCACGATCTGAGCCTGAACCGTGACATCGAGCGCGGTGGTAGGCTCATCCGCTATGAGGAGCTTGGGCTCGCCGGCAATGCTCATCGCTATGCCAACGCGCTGGCGCATACCCCCGGAAAGCTCGTGCGGATACTGCTGCAGTCGGCTTAGTGGATCGGGTAGCCCGACCAACGCCAGCAGTTCGGCGGCTCGTTTGTCGGCCTGCGCCGCAGTCATGCCAAGGTGCAATTCCGAGACCTCGGCGATCTGCCTTCCAATGCGTCGGACCGGGTTGAGAGAACTCAACGGATCCTGAAATATGACGCCGATCTCGCCGCCACGCAGTTTGCGCATTTGTTGCTCAGGCGCTCGCAGGATGTCGAGGCCGTTGAATTTCACCGTCCCCTCTATTTCAGCGTCGAGTCCCGTCGGAAGCAGAGATAGCGGCGCCATGTTGAGGATGGTCTTGCCGCTGCCGCTTTCGCCGACAATCGCCAGGACCTCGCCTTCGTCCACACGGTAGCTCACGCCATCGACCGGCTTGACGCTGGTTCTCGCCGTATGGAGCGTCACCGACAGATTGGAGACTTCGAGCAATGCAGGTGTTGGGGAACTCCCAGTGCTCATGTCGCGATCTCCTTCATGAACAGTTTCTTGCGGGCGGCCAAGCTCCGCTTGGTCATCCGGCGCGGGTTCTTGGACAGCGCGATCTTCTCGCCGAACAGGTTGAAACCTACGACCATGATGGTAAGCGCGAGCCCCGGAAGGATCACCAGGCGCGGTGCTTCTTCAAGATAGGGTAGGCTCGAAACCAGCATCTGTCCCCACTCCGCTTGCGGCGGCTGCACACCGAGCCCCAGAAAGCTCAAGTTAGCGATCGCGAGGGCCAAAATACCGACGTCCGCGCTTGCGTAGATCAGCACGGATCCCAATGCGACCGGCACCAGATGTTTGAATATGATCCTGAGTCGGCTGGCGCCCAAAACGCGAAGGCTTTCGATATGCGGCTGGTTTACTGCCGCCGCCACCACACCTCGCGTCAGCCGGGCATAGATTGGCGTCCAGGCGATCGCCAGCGCAATGATCATATTCCAATAGCTAGGGCCGAATACACCAACGATCGCCAGCGCCACCACGAGACTAGGCACACTGAGGCCGAAGTCGACCATACGCATGAGGATTTCGTCGATCCAGCCACCGAAATAGCCGGATATGGTCCCAACCAACATTCCAAATATGCCGGCAAGAAACAGGACAATGGTCACACCCACGAGCGTGGTCTGGGCACCCGCAATAAGTCGGCTGAGCACGTCGCGCCCGAGGTTGTCGGTGCCCAGCCAATAGACTCCTGAAAACGATTCAGTTGGAGCAAGGAGGTTTTGCGTATTCGGGTCATAAGGGCTGACCAGCGAGCCGAAGATCGCGATGAAGACAAAGAACCCGATCATCAGCGAGATCGGCCAGCCGACGCTGCGAAAGAATGATTTTATCGAACTCATGATCAGGCCCTCGCAGCCCGACGTTGAAGCGGATCGACGACAATGACGATCAGGTCGACGACGAGATTCACCACAATGAACAGCACGGAGAAGATCAGCAGGCACGCCTGCAGTACTGGGAGATCCCGGAAGCGAGCTGCCTCAACAAAATAGGCGCCAAGACCTTGCCACGAAAAAATCGGTTCGATGATGAACGCGTTAGGCACCATCTGGGCCAGCGCCATTCCAAACGCTGTCAAAACGACCGGGACGATATTCGGCAAGGCGTCGCGAAACAGAATTCTTCGTCTGCTGAAGCCTTTGCTGATCGCGGTAATGACATAAGGCTTGCTCATAGTTTCCTCCAGCGCGACCCGCGCGACGCGGCTGAGGAGCGCACCTGGAACAACCCCAATGGCGATGCTCGGCAAAATCCAACTGGAAAGTCCCCTGAAGCCGAAAGTGGGAAACACGTTCCACGTCACGCCGAACGCATAAATGAGCATTGAGGCTAGGAAAAATTTTGGGATCGACACGTTCAAAACGGCGAAGGCGCGGATCATCCGGTCTGTCGTTCCGTTAGGCCACATGGCACCCATGAAGCTGAGCCCGACACCAACGATCAGCATGACAATGCCGCCGCCAGCAATAAGAACCAGAGTGGGCTCAAGGCGTTCCATTATGGCTTCTGAGACCGGCTGACCGGTTCGCAGCGACCTTCCGAAATCGCCCTGCAACACATCGCCGAGCCAGTGCACATATCGCAATGGCAGCGGATCGTTCAGGCCGTATTCGATCGCCACCTGCTCAACGACCTTGTGCGACACAAAGCCGCCTCTCAACTCAGCTATGAGCGCGGCCACGTTTCCGGGAAACGCTGCGATCAAGATGAAAGAGAACACAGAGGCGATGGCGATGAGGATGGCGGCGGAAACACCGCGCTTCATGGCTATTCTCAGCATGGCGAACCTTTGGCTTTCCTGAGACTGCGGGTGCCTCGGCGCGAAGCCGAGGCAGTACAGCTTAAAGAGATATGCCTTTCAGCGGCATCTCGTATTCTGTCGCGGGTATGGCAAAAGCCTTGACGCGATCATTGTGCGCCCAGATTCGCTGGGCGTGGAACAGCGGCATCATCGCCCAGTTGTCATGCAGCCAGGTGAAAACGGCCTGGAATGCCTCAGCCCGCTCGGGCTCCGGAGCCGAGAGTGCCTTGAGGATCAGTGGGTCAACCGCCTTGTCCTCGTAGATCTTTCCATCCGTTCCCGGTTCGATCGTCGAGAGGACCATCAAACCAATTGAATTGAAGGGGTCATACGGCGCGCCGTTGGTTATAAACAGCGAGAGATCATACTTGAACTCCGGAATATCACCGTGACGCGTAGCGTGGTCGACGTTGCGCAACTTCACACCGATACCGGCTTCCGAAAGCAACGCCTGTATAACCTCGCCTAGGGCCCGGGAGCTCGGGACCGCGTCTTCGGATATGACAAGATCGATGTTCAGCTGCTTGCCGTCCTTGGATCGGACAGGCTCTCCAACCCAACCGGCCTCGTCGAGCAGGCTCTTAGCTTTTTCCAGGTCACGCTTCGGAACTTCAAATCGGGTTCCCGAATAGGCGATCACCTCGGGATAAAGGTTCATCGTAGGCGTGGCAAAACCCTTCATCACTGCCTTGCAGATGCCCTCGCGGTCGATAAGCAGGTTGAACGCCTCGCGAACACGCACATCCTTAAAAGTATCGATGCGCGGGTTGAAGCCGAGCACAATCGTATCCGTGCCCGTGTCGGTCACCACGGTCATGCCGGAAGACTCAAGGGTCTTCGCATCCTGAGGACTGACGGGAGCGATGAACTGTCCGCCCATCGCGTCGATGTCGCCTGCTCGTAGCGCCGACATCCGACTGCGTGCGTCCGGCATGACAATCAGCGAAACCTTGTCAACAGAAGGCTTTGCCCCCCAGTACTTTTCGTTGGGAATGAGGTCGGTGCCCTCAGGCGCGTCCTTCTCGATCTTCCACGGACCGGTTCCCACAGGAGATGCGTACTTACCCTCTCCATCAACTGCTTTAGGACTCAGGAACCTTACGGGCCTGACATAGGAAAACTCTACGAGAGCCGTGGGAGTCGGCTGCTTGAAATGGATTGCGATCGTCATCGGGTCGACGATCTCGATCTTGTCGAGATTCGCGCTGATACGCATCCAGTTGTAGTCTTCCTTCGGAAGCCAGCGATCCAGATTCCACTTTGCCGCTTCGGCGTTCCAAGGCTCGCCATCCGTGAACGCCACCTCGGGGCGAAGCTTGAACGTGTATACTTTGTCATCGGGTGACTTGTCCCACGAGGCAGCCAGAGCCGGTTCGATCTTGCCGCCTGAAGAGTAGTGCACGAGCGGGTCGAAGATCATATCCTGCACGGCGAAGATGCCGACATAACGCTGCGGATCGAGATTTCCCGCTGCGCGACCGATCGGCAGTCGCAACGTGTTGCCTTCTTCTGCCGAAGCTTGATTCGTACCAACACCGGTGACCAAGAGGCCGCCAATGGCCGCCGATCCCAGCAATAGAGTTCTGCGTGAAAGAAGTGTCATCTGAGTTCCCCTGTTATGGTTATGACCTGTCTTCTGCGTAGCCTTCGACCCTTGCGCTTCCTTTTGATTGTCGCCCCTTTCCGAGGCTGCGCTCATTTTGTTCGATTCGAATTCCGGACTGGTTGATCTCCTACGGCAGCGCCACACCTCGGTGCTTGACATGCCTGAATGCTCAGTCGTGGCTGGGGCCGGCAACCGCGGATTTGGGTACGACGCTGCCAGGGGCTCCGCCGAAGAAGCGCGCTGGTCTGAACATGGCGAGTTCTTCGCGGATGTTCCCGTGAACAATCTCATCGGCCAGCAACCGGGCCATCTGCGGGGCGATCGTGACACCGCTATGTGTCACGCCAACATAATACCCATCGACTTGCGGCATCGGGCCGGCGCAGGTCAATCCGTCGCCGGGAATCGGACGAACCGTCGTCCTGACGGCCTCGATGCTGACTGCCTCGAGCGCTGGAAGTAGCTCACGTGCAGCATTGAGAATGGTGGTCGCTTCGATGCCATCGGGCCGAAGCAGTTTCGGTTCGGAGAGCTGATCGTCGACTGATATCTTATGAAGCATCAGGCGGCCTGCGCCGTCGGGACGGACATCGAGATCGTCAGCGTGGAACTGCCGTCTCAAGGTCATCGCCACTGGCTGAGTGAACGCCAGAACGCCGATTGACGACTTCATTGGGATGCCGGGAATCTCGCCCAAGCTTTCTTTGGATGCCCCCCCTGCGCAATTCACCACAATGTCAGCTTCGAATCGTTCGCCGGCCGCCGTGCGCACGCCTGAAACGCGTCCAGACCGCGTCTCCAACGACTTGACTTGCGTGCCGGTGTACACCTGCGCGCCCCAGCGTTCGCACGCACTGCGCAACAGGCAAGCTGCGTACAGAACGGGATCGATCCAGCCCTCTTCGGGGTAATAGACGATAGGCGCCTCACCTATCGCCCGAACATCGAGGTCAGGCTCCATCGCGGCAACCTGATCCCGGGAGATGAAATCGACGCCATACCCCCATTCCTGTTCAAGCTTTACTCCCGCCAGCTGCTTTGCCTGTGCAGCCTCCGTGGTCCACCATTCGAAACTGCCTGTTTGGTTGAACCAGCCCGCGCCCTCGAACTCACGGGCGAGATCGATATAGGCGCGCATACCAGCGACATTGAGCGCATGGTATTCGCGAGGTCTTTTGCCGTTGGCATTGGTCCAAGCAAAACTTACCGCGGAAGCGCCAGAAGCAACTCTACCCTGCTCAAGGACAGAAACTTTCGCTCCCGCTTTCGCCAACTCGTATGCAACGGAGGTACCAATAACTCCGGATCCTATAACGATAGCACGCATATATTATTGCTCCGAGCGCTTTATCCCAGCAATGCTTTCGGCATCTCAGCATGCAGCCGAGTTCGTCTTGGAAGCGGCTGTCTCTGCTGGCGTATTCTGCTGAGAGCGACATGCATCGTCAACGATCCAGCGACGTGTGGTTTATGCTTTAAAGTTATGAACTTCGCGGATGAGTCCGGGAGTGCCGGTGATAGGCTGCACGAAAATTGCCCGGGGACGCATGCATCATGAGTGCCGATCATCAAGCACCAGCTTTTATGGTGCTCGACAAAAATGCCATTCGAGCTGCGCTCTCGATCGAACTGTCGCTCGAGATCGCAGAAGCAGCGCTACGCAAGACGTCGAACGGCGTTGCGAGCCAAGATGTCCGACGAACGCTGACGCTGCCTGGGTCGGAAGGAACTTGCCTATCCGTAATGTACGCGGCGCTCTCCGACCGCGACCTGTTTGGTGCGAAAGTCCTCTCTATCTTTCCTGACAACTTCGCCCTGGGGCTGCCTTCTCATCGAGGAGCTATCATCCTCTTTGATAAGGAAAATGGCAGTCCGGTTGCACTGGTCGATGGCGGGGAATTGACCGCCTGGCGCACAGCGGCAGCGAGTGCCGTCGCTACCAGAGCACTATCTCGCGCCGACTCCTCAATCCTTGCGATCTTTGGATATGGCGAACAGGCGCGACGCCACATAGAAACGATCTCGAAGGTGCGGCCTATCAAGCGGCTTCACATCTGGGGGCGAAATCCTGGGAAGGCGTCGCGTTTCGCCGAAGAACAGGCGAGCGCAGGCTTTCAGACATTGGTCTTCCCATCCGCAAGAGACGCCCTGGTAGAAGCGGACATTGTCTGCACCACAACCTCGGCGCAGGAGCCGGTACTGTTCGGCGAATGGCTGCCTCCGGGGATTCACATCAACGCCGTCGGCGCAAGCGTGTCTCAATGCCGCGAACTCGACCTGGAATGCGTGCGCAGATCGAGCATTTGGGTCGACTACATGCCAATGGCGCTCATCGCGGCCGGAGAGATGGTCGAAGCTTTCAAGCTCGGGGTTGCTAGCCGAGACGACATCCGCGGAGAAGTCGGCGCGATGTTGGAAGGCGCCGTCCCCGGCCGCACTACCGATGCGGAGATCACTCTATACCGTTCTCTCGGCGTCCCGGCGCAGGATATCGAACTTGCGAATTTCGTTTACTGCGTTGCCCGCGAAAAGTCGCTTGGCACGCCCATTGATTTCGAGGTGTGATCGTATGCTGGACTGCCAACGTAATCTTTTCGATCTCCCAAGGTCGATCTCCTATCTCGACGCCGCATACATGTCTCCAATCCCGAAAATATCGCTGCAGGCTGGCATAGCCGGGACGGCGGTGAAGGCGTCGCCCTGGAAGATGTCCATCGGGTCGTACTACGACGAGGTCGAGGATGCACGAACACTGGCCGCTTCGATGATCAACGCGGATGCGGACGATATCGCAATCGTTGCTGCCACAAGCTACGGTACAGCAGTTGCCGCGGCCAACGTGCCTGTGGAGCCCGGCTCGACGATCATCCTCATGGAGAACGAACATCCGTCGCATCGGTATGTCTGGTACGAACTGGCGGAGAAAAAAGGTGCGTCGATCACAATCGCGAAACGGCCCGCCGACAATGACTGGACGTCTGCGATCATCTCGACGATCGGGTCGTCCAGCGTGCCGGTCGCTGTCGTCGCAGGTACGATGGTGCACTGGTTCGAGGGAATGTCGGTTGACCTGGAGGCAATCGCATCCGCCGCACGGGAGGTTGGCGCCTGTGTCGTCGTCGATGGAACCCAGTGGGTCGGAGCGCTGCCTTTCGATGTCAAGACGGTGCGTCCGGATTTTCTCGTTTTCGCGACCTACAAATTCCTTCTCGGGCCATATCGGCTTGCGTTTCTTTACGCGGACCGCCGATGGCATTCGACAGGCAAGCCTCTCGAACACCATTCGTGGAACCGTGTAGGCGGCGATAAATCGGACTTCTATGCGGTAGATGTGGCTGAGTTTCTACCAGGCGCCCGGCGATTTGACATGGGCGAACGCTCCGATTTCGCGGTACTGCCAGTTGCGACCGCTTCTCTTCGCCTCTTGAGTGAGTGGAGCGTCCCAACCGTGTTTTCCCGGCTTGATTACCTCAACCAATTGATCTGGGACGAAGCTGCGAAGCTCGATCTAACGGTGTCTGACAACCGCTTTCGAGCCCCGCATATTGCAATCGTCGATCTTGGCGACAGGCCGATAGAGGGACTTTCCGAGCACCTCAAGAGCCAGGGAATTTTTGCGACCGTGCGTGGAAAGAAACTACGGATCTCTCCTCACGTCTATAACGACGAAGAGGATGTGAAGCGCCTCTTCGCAGCTATTGCATGAATTGCGGGGCCGCAAGACCCCTCCCCTTCGCTGACACGGTCAGACGGCGGCAGTGAATTGGATTTCCACACGGATGTCCGGGAGCGCGAAGGTCGCGCCCACGGTAGCGCGTGCGGGAGGAACCGTGCCTTCGAGCCACGTGATCCACGCCCTGTTCATCTCATCAAACTCGTTGATGTCGCGCATCCAAATTTGCGCTGACAGAATTTTCGATTTGTCCGACTGAGCCTTGCCAAGAAGCGCGTCAGCCTTCCGCAGCACCTGTAGAGTCTGCCCGAAAGCATCGGCACTTCTGTCATCGGCTGTCAGGCCCGAGAGATATGCCACCCCCTGATGGATAACCACACGGCTCAATTTTTCGTTTGTTTCTAGCCTTTGGATGTCTGACATCAATTTGGTTTCCATTGCTGTTGCATCGGCGGCCAGAGCTTGCTGAACTAGCTTTTTGCTGCCGCCAGATGCGGCGACAGTCGCTTCGGGATCAAAATCGGTCAATTGAGTTGGGGCCGCACGCATCGGGCGAAAAGTTATGAACTCAGCGCACGAGGTTCAGGATGCCTTCCTCTACCCCGTTCATATAGCTGCGCGTGCCCTGGATGAGATGTTCGGTGAACGCATCGGCTGCCGTGGATGCGATCACGCCCCATGGTCGATAGACACTGAGATTGAGATCGAGATGAGGCCGGAAATCCCTGATCTCGATCGGTAGGTCGCGCGCCGTCCAGGCGGACAAGCGATCAACGACGGTTACGCCCATGCCGCACGCTACAAGACTGATGCAGGTACTTGAAAGGCTCGACTCCACTTTGAGTGAACGGTTCACCCCACGCTCCACGCACAAGGCGTCGAGTTGCCGCCGCATTGGATCTGATAATCCCATCGAAATGAAGTTGATGCCGTCGAGATCGTCCGCCTGAATGACCTGCAATTGTGAGAGCTTGTGGCCGGCAGGCATCACGCAAACCGGCGGAGTTGCCGTCAAGGCGCGGCGAACGATTGATGGGTTCTCTTCCGATGAGGTAACGCCGATTCCGATGTCCAACTGGTTACGGCTCGCCCGCTGGATAACGGTTATCGAGCTCCGGATCTCCAGCGAGATCGAGACTGATGGATGAAGTTGGGAAAAGCTGGTGATCAGCGACGGAAGTAGCGTGAGTCCAAAGGCTGGTAATGCACATACGTTCAGCCGGCCGCTGCGTAGTTCACGGATATCTCTAGCCGCACGCGAAATACCTCGTGCCGACTCAAAAACCCGTTGCACTTCAGCGTGCAGCATATGCGCCTCCGGCGTCGGAATGAGACGTTGCCGGGTCTTCCTGAAAAGCTGGAAGCCGGCCTTCTCCGCAAGGTGCTGCAGCATCTTGCTAACGGCCGGTTGCGTGATGTCCAGAGCGTCCGCTGCCTTCGTCGTTGTTCCGTGCAGCATAACCGAGGCGAACACCTCGATTTCGCGGGGAGTGAATTCCTCGTGTTTCCCTGGATCAGTGGCACTTCGATTGCCCATCCAGAACCACCCTTGTTATCAAAACCAGATACTTGACGCTAAGGCCAGGCGAGTGTCTCTACTAATAACTTTGGGGAATAATCTCATGCAAGCAGTTCATAGATAATGAGATCATTGCCAGCCGTTCGTATTTTTGGCCCTTTTTGCAGGCGAACATGAGGGTGCGTTGTGGCCGCGCTGCCTCAAGGATGCGCCCGCAAGCCTTCCGATCCTGATCGGCGATCACACAAAATCGGAGAAAACCTCACGGGCGCTTGGCGCGATGCCTCGCCATTTCGCCTGCCCGTTACCTCGGAGAGCGGGCGGAGGGAGGCCAATCATCCCTGCGGTATGGGAGATTCTGCCAGGGTAAACGCAACCTCATTGCCCCGACTTTATGAACGTCGATGATCCCATCCTATAACCCTCGAGAATAGCTCATGCTGATAAAAATATTAGACGGCATGATCTGCGCCATGTCACCTTCCTTAAAATTACATGTGACAGCTGGAGTGGATACCGGCCGTGCCGAATTGGAAAGAGGTTCTGCCCCTTGGTTCGGACGGCGTTTGCGGAAACGATCGCGGCAACACCACTTCGGCGACTCACCAAAATAATCCGGCAAGAGGAAAGATCGGAACCGCGCGGAGGCAGCCCGTCCGGCTCGCGAGGTAAAATGGGGAAAAGGGCGATGGAGAAAGCTCAATGACACTTACGCGTCGCAACATTCTAACGTCTTTCGCCACTGCACCACTCCTGTTGGGGTTGGACGGCCTGATCAGGTCTGCCATGGCCGACAACCACACGGGAACCTTGCGTGTCGCGGTGGCCAAAGCGTCCGCCAATCTGGACGCGCGTGACTATGTCGCCCAGTTCCAACTGCAAGATCTCATTTACGAGCCATTGATCAGATATGGGGAAAGGGGTGCTCCGGTACCCTGCCTCGCAGAATCCTGGAGCCTTTCCGACAACGACACTCGATTGACGCTGAATTTGCGGAAGAATGTAAGCTTTACCGACGGGCATCCCTTCGACGCGGATTCGGCTATCTGGAACCTGAAACTCTGGATGGGTGTTGCGGACAATTCCTGGATCAACGCCTCCAAGTTTTTCTCGGGTGTCCAGAAGATCGACGAGCACACGATCGAGATCAAGTTTACGCAGCCCGTACCGGGGCTCATGTATGAACTCAGCTATGTTCGGCCCGTACGTTTCCTGTCTCCCATTTCCGTCAAAGAGGACGGAACCCTCAAGGCACCGGTTGGAACTGGGCCGTGGATTGTTCAAGCAAATTCGACCTCCGGCAGTTCTTTCATCCGCAATGATAAATATTGGGGAGATAAGCCATCTTTTTCCGGGATCGAGATTACCGTTATGCCGGATTCTCGTTCCCGTGTTGATGCCATGCGTTCTGATGAACTGGACATTGTCGGCGGCGGAGCCGCTGCGCTGACATCGCAGGAGGCGGACACCTTGCGGCGGGCGGGAATCAACGTCATCACCGCGCAGGGCTCGATGACGATGGTGCTTTCCTTCAATACTCAAAGGAACCCCGCCCTTGCGGAGAAGGCCGTACGACAGGCGATTGATGTTGGCTACGACCGGACTGCCGTATCGGCTGTGCTCTTCAATGGCGACGCCGCTCCGGCTGGTGATCTTCTCGGGCCCACCGTGCCCTTGTCTGGCACGAGGCATGACGCACCCGTTCGCGACGTCGAGAAAGCGAAGCAACTGCTCGAGAACGCCGGTTGGACGGGCGCGCCGTACCGCTCGAAGAGTGGCAAGAACTTGTCCCTGGAGCTTCTAGTTTCAGACGATTTTATCGCCGGCTCCAAGGTGTTTGGCGAAATTCTTCAGCAGCAGCTTGGTGAAATAGGCATAAACGTCACGGTGCATTCCGTCGACCATGCCTCCCGTCATTCCGAGATTCCTAAGCGCGAATATGACATCGCAATCTTTCAGACCTATGGCGCTCCCTATGATCCATTCGGCTCGGTGACACTTCTGTTCCTATCCACGATAGAAAGCGGGTCCGACGGCAAGGTCGCGCTCGATCCAAGTCTGGATCCACTCATCGCAGCTGCCACTGAAGCGGTGGGAGGTGAAGCTCAGTTGGCCGCATTGCACGTCTTCTACGACAAGCTTCGTGAAGATGTCCTATATTCACCAGTCCTCTACCCGCCGACATATTGGGCAGCTTCGAGTCGGGTCGAAGGCTTCAAGGTCCCTCCCACCGATACAGAATTCCCCTATCGAGGTATCGTGTTGAAGTCTTAGTTCCGGGGAGGTGGCTTGTTCATGTTTATTTATCTGAGGCGCCGATTGCGAAACTCAGCACTGCTGCTGCTGATGGCGTCAGTATTGTGTTTCGGGCTCGTCGTGGCTGCCCCGGGAAACGTCGCGCAGCTCATCGCCGAGCTGCGCTTTCCGGGCGCATCCAAGGCTATGGTAGACCAGGTCGCGCAGGAGCTCGGGCTGAACGATCCTGTTCCTGTTCGCTATTGGCACTGGTTGCAAGGCGTCGCTCAAGGTGACTTCGGCATTGCCTATATAACAGGCGAAGATGTCGGCAACGCCATCAGAGACAGGGTTCCGACCACGATGAAACTCATTCTCGGGGGGAGCATCGTGACGATAGTCTTATCGGCAGCGATGGGACTGATCGGTGCGGCTTGGCCAGGACGTTTCCCCGACCACATAGTGCGGCTCATGGCTCTGCTAGGCGCGTCGACACCGGTGTTTTTCGGAGGCGCAGTTCTGATCCTGATTTTCGCCGTCAATTTGCGATGGTTGCCTTCGTTTGGCGACAGCTCCATTTTGAGTTGGGTACTCCCATCAATCGCGATGGCGGCGCCTTCCGCTGCTGTGCTTTCTCGTGTGCTCCGGATCGGCATTTCCGAAGCGATGACACGGCCTTATGCCCTGACGGCGCGCGCGAAGGGGTTCTCGGTCCTGCATATCATGCTCCGCGATGCCTTACCCAATGCAGTTCCCGCATATGTCAGCGCGCTGGGCAACATGATCGGCTCGATGACTATCGGAGCGATCATCGTCGAACCGCTTTTCGCCCTTCACGGCATAGGCGAGCTCTTTGTATCAGGCGTTCGCACCAGAGATTTCATGGTCATGCAGGCCTGTCTCCTGGCGTTTGTACTGTATGTCTCGCTGGTGAACCTGATAGCCGACTTGCTGATGATTGCGGCGGACCCTAAGCTGCGGAGGCAGGTGGCATGAAGCGCTTTTGGCATTCCGTTGGAGAGGCGTTCAGCAACTTTCCAAAGTCCGCGCTGATTGGGGTAGGTCTGTTTCTCTTTCTAGGAGCATTCGGTCCGTGGCTGGTCCCCCACGACCCCAACCTACAGGATCTTACTGCTCGCTTCGCCGGTCCCTCAGCCGATCATTGGCTCGGGACGGACCATATCGGCCGCGATGTCTTCTCGCGCTTGATTGTATCGGCTCGAACAACAGTCGTCGCAATGACCATTGTCGTGACGTTCAAGCTCCTTATCGGAGTCACGCTGGGTACTTTCGCCGGCTTCGTCAAAGGTCGGACCGAAGAGATCCTGATGCGCTTCGTGGAACTCTTCATGGCGCTTCCGTCGCTCATCATAGCTCTCGCAATCATCGGCATGCTCGGAACGGGCTACTGGAACATGGTGCTGGCGCTGATCCTGGCGTTCTGGGCAGGTTCCACTCGCGTCGCCCGCGGCGTGGCGATCGGGATATTGAACCGGCCGCATATCGAAGCACTCCGGGTTCTTGGGGCCAGCCCGCTGCGAATCTATTTCCGTCATCTGCTTCCATCAACGCTAGGAATGGTGCTGGTCTATGTTTCAGCGGATGCAGGAGGGATTGCACTATCAATTGCGACTCTTTCGTTTCTCGGACTGGGCATACAACCGCCCACTCCGGAGTGGGGGCAGATGCTCGTTGATGCGTTGCCGTACCTCGATCTCAATCCGTGGATGGTATTGCTTCCCGGCTTTGCGATCACAGGAGTCGTCGTCAGCTTCAACTTGCTTGGCGAAGCGATTGCACTGAACCGTGTGCCGCGCGACTTGCGACGTTCGGTTTTGCGGCGCGGCCGGCTTGTCGCTGCCTCATGGGAACGAGCACCAATCGAAGATCCGAAAAAGCGGATTGCGACATGAGCACAGATAAAGTTCTGGAGGTAAGAGACCTCAGTGTCGATCTCTTCACCAAGAATGGTGCACTTAGGCCTGTTGACCGGGTCAGCTACAGCGTGCGCAGGGGAGAGACGCTAGCCATTGTCGGCGAGAGCGGCTCCGGCAAGACTGTGATGAACTTCGCGCCACTCGACCTTATGCCAGTTGGGCTGGCGGTCCAGATCAGCGGTTCATTCAACATCGCCGGTACTAATATTGCAGCCTTGCCGCCTTCCAGCCTGCGCCATGTTCGTGGGAAATCGGTTGGAGTGATTTTCCAAGATCCGATGAGCGCCCTGAATCCGGTCAGGCGGGTGGGCCGACAGATCGCGGAGGTGGCGCAAAAGCAGCTAGGCTTGACCACCCGGCAAGCTGAGAAGCGCGCTGAGGAATTGCTCTCCCTGGTAGGAATGTCGGACCCAGTCCAGCGCATGAGACAATATCCTCATGAACTGTCGGGGGGTCTACGACAGCGCGTCATGATTGCGATTGCGGTTGCGAGCGAGCCGCCTCTGCTAATCGCGGACGAGCCGACAACGGCGCTGGACGTGACGATCCAAGCGCAAATACTCAAGCTCCTGCAAAGCCTTCAGAAAAGATTGAACATGGGTATCGTGCTGATCACGCACGATATGGGCGTCGTTGCCGCCATCGCGCATCAGGTCGCCGTGATGTATGCGGGACGTATTGTGGAGTACGGCCCCGTAGCGGACGTACTAGTGTCACCCTCCCATCCTTATACCTGTGGTTTGGTCGACGCGATTCCAAGAGAGGAAGATCCTTCCGGGTCACCCTTCAGGGGAATTGCCGGGCTTCCGCCGATCATGGGAGCGCCTCTGGAGGCATGCGCATTCGCCGAGCGGTGCGCATTTACCCAGCCGGTTTGTCTCAACGGCCGGCCCCAACTGCACTCCATTCCGCAATCATCTGTTTCGATGGCGTGCACTGTAAAATACGAGCAACTGAGGTAGGGACAGTGAAAAGCATCCTCGAGGTAAAGGACCTGACCACCCGCTATAAAAGCGGGGAACGGGACAAATGGATCACCGCTGTCGATAACGTTTCAGTTCACCTAAATGCCGGCGAGATCGTTGGACTTGTCGGCGAATCCGGGTGCGGCAAATCCTCTCTCGGACGAACCATAGTTGGTCTCGAGAATCATCAGCATGGCAGCGTAGTGCTGGACGGCACCGATCTTTCAACCCTCCGGGGGCGCGCGCTACGAGATCGGCGACGTACAATCCAGTACATCTTTCAAGATCCCTATGCCAGCCTATCCGAACGTCAGACCGTCGGTGAGACCCTGGCCGAGGCACTTGTCATTGCCGGCAAGGTTTCGGCCAAGCAAATCGACACCAAGGTCGGCAAGTTGCTCGATCAGGTTGGGTTACCCTCCCAAATGAATAGCCGGTTTCCTCGCGAACTGTCGGGTGGACAAAGGCAGCGGGTCGCAATCGCCAGGGCCTTGGCGGTCGAACCGAAGGTGTTGATATGCGATGAGCCTGTGTCCGCTCTTGACCTGTCAATCCGGGCTCAAGTCATGAATCTTTTCTTGGAGCTGCAGCGTGATCTGGGGGTGGCGATGCTTTTCATTGCTCACGACCTAGCGCTGGTTCGACAGGCCGTGACGCGGCTCTATGTGATGTATCTCGGGAAAATCGTCGAGGAGGGTACGAGCGAGGAGGTCTATCGGACACCTCAGCACCCTTACACCCGGGCTCTGTTAGCTTCGGTTCTGCAATCGGATCCTCGTGTTGCCGCTGAACGGGGACTTGTCACGCTGGCGGGCGAAATCCCCAGCCCGATCAATCCTCCCTCCGGTTGCCGGTTCCACTCGCGATGTCCGATTGCGCAGAGCATTTGTTCGCAGACCCCTCCTGAGATGAAGAGTGGTGGCCGCGGACGTCAGTTCGCGTGTCATTTCGGCACCGATTTGAAGGCGGCGTGACCGACAGGAACTGTGCGCTTCCAGAATGGATCGCAAATGGGGAGCGGCCTGCTGGCTCCGGTCTCGCCTCGATCGCGTTGTCATGCCTGCGGAGAAAGTCAGGGCGCACCAGCTTTCTCCCCTCTCTCCATGAGTCACGTCGACGACCGGAAACAACTAGCCGTGGACGGCGCTGCGCGGTTCATTTCTCTCGCCGTCGATCAACACCGCGAAGAAGCGCTGCAAATCTTCCTCAAGATCGTCAGGGTGTTCAAGCCCGACATTCAAGCGAAAGAGGTAGTCCGGACCCGTCCAAGGCCGAACCGTTCGCAGTGCCTTCACGGTTGATGGCGCGATCAGGCTCTTGGTTCCTCCCCAAGAAGCGCCAATGGAAATTATCTGTAAGGCGTCCAATGCAGCGAATGCTTGGCCCGCATACTGTTCCTTCAGTATGAACGTGAAGACACCGCAGGAGCCGCTGAAATCTCGCTTCCAGATTTCGTGGCCAGGGCTGCCAGGCAGCGCAGGGTGGATCACCGTTTCCACGCATGGATGTTCGGCTAGCCAAGCCGCGATGCGAAGGCCGGATGTGTCGGATCTTGCGAGGCGTATTGCCAAGGTCTCCAGTCCGCGAGCCAGAAGCACACAGTCGTCAGGCGACGTGCCGATGCCCAGTCTTCCAAGAGAGGCTTTGATTTTCAGGCCTAAGGCGTCGTCCCTTGTGGTGATCGAGCCCAAGACCAGGTCGGAGTGACCGGAGAAATGTTTGCTGAGAGCTTCCGCAACAATATCCACGCCATGGCGGATCGGCCTGAAATTGAGGGGAGAAGCCCATGTGTTATCGCACCCGACGAGTGCGCCTTTGGCGTGAGCTATCAGGACAATCGCCGGAATGTCTTGCATCTCCAGCGTTATTGACCCTGGAGACTCTGTCCAGACGAGGCGCGTGCGCGCATCAATCAGGGAATCCAGTGCGCGCAAGTCGACGGGATCGTAGAAGACGGCCTCAATGCCAAGCGACGCCAACTCATGGGTGGCAAAATCGCGCACGGGGCCATACACGGTGTCGGGTATGAGTACTTTCTCGTGTGCGGCAACAAGGGCCAGCATGGAACAAGCGACAGCAGCTTGACCGGAAGGCACCAGCAGTGTGCGGGCGCCCTCTTCCAGTTCGGTGATCTTCTTCTCCAAGTACCGATGAGTGGGCGTTCCATAGAGCCCGTAAACATATCCATCAGCACTGCGCTCGAACCGGGCGGCGAAGGACGCGGCATCCGGATACCGGATTGTCGAGGCGCGATGTATCGGAACGGTCAGGCTGTCATAGCCTTCCAGGCTCACCGCGAACCTCGCCACCGATCTTGTGTCATCATGCATTCGATCCCGTCTCCGTTAATGACGCCATTGTTGACATGCGGGGATGTATCCCGTCCAATAGCAACAAATGGCGCTGCTATTCTCTTAGGTTATGGGCCTACGGAGTTCTCTGGAGCGCGGGTCGGCTTCAAGTCCGCCATTCGGCGCTTTGCCGTCGCAACATGAGCATGCGATGCATGCGAGTGCTGCACTTAGCAGAAGGCATCATTTCGAGACCTGTTCGCAACAGCTTGAGAGACGCAATTCGAGGTCATCCAGAAGACCTTGCGTGCGGCCCGAGCCAATTGTGAGCCACGATGGGGCACCGTTGGTGTGCCTTCCATTGTCGAGCGCCGAGCCCGTGTAGGAGGTCGTGATCGCGCATCCCGGTGAGGCGACGCTTTCTCAGCCGCCGGCCACCCAATAACCTGACGGAATAGGAGGCCTAAATCTTACCATTGGACGAACCTGTGCGTCCTTCCCATGATGCAGTCGATGGACGAGTGGTGGGAATACTTTCAAGCTTGAGCAGCCGATACTCGCAACGGCACGCCGCTTCTCTTCATCAACTAGTTGGATGCATCTCAGCCGGGAAGCGTGTTGGTGAAAGGTGGGTTGCAGGGTTTCGTGGAGCGGGATGTGAGCCGTGGAAGTGTGATGGAGGGAACTCTTCACGTAAAGGACTGGTCATCGGAGCAGGCAAGAGCCGATGCAGATCCACTCATCCGGAAGCAACCTGACGCACGAGTGTGTTCGACCATTTCAGATCGCGGCTCGCAAATCCTCGAGGAACTCCGCAATAATACGAGAGGGGAGACGATTGGGCGGCCTGATCAAGAGGGTTCGAAAGTAAAGTGCGGGCTCGAACGGCCGCAAGGTCAGCCCGCGGCCCTCATACGGCTGTGCGGTCAAAGGATCGACAAGGCCGACGCCGACACCAGCAGCCACCATCGCACAGATCGTTGTCGAATAGGGCGTTTCCATCACAGTTCGCACCGCGACGCCGGCTTCCTTGAGAACGTGCTCGGCGTCGCGTCGGGTCGTGTCTTCCGGGGCGAGAGCGATAAATGGACAGCCGGCAAGATCGATTGGGCGGATGATGTCCAAGGACTCGAGTGGATGTCCCTTGGGCACCGCCACGGCTACTGGAAACTGCGCAAACTCGCTCACCTCAACACCCGTGCGATCGATCTCGTCAGCGACAATCCCGAGGTCGAACTGGCCGGAAGCGACGAGGTCGCGCACATTAGAGGACATGCGCGTCTGGAAGGTGACGGCGATGTTCGGATTTCGATCCATAAAGGCGCGAAGGGCGCGCGGAAGAACATTGGTCGAGAGCGCCGAAAGACAAGCGATCCTGAGTTCGCCGGAGCCGTAGTCTCGAATGCGGGCGGCCGCCCCCCTGAGATGGCTGAGGCCAACAAAAGCCTGTTCGACCTCGCGGAAGAAAAGCTGTCCCTCGGGAGTAGGGTGGAGTCTACCCTTGATCCGCTGGAAGAGATCGAAACCAAGCGAGCGTTCCAGCTCTTGGATCATCTTGCTGACCGCTGGCTGGGACACATGCAAAACGTCAGCCGCGCGGGCCGTGGTACCGTTGGTCATCACTACCCGGAAGACCTCAACCTGCCGAAAATTCATCGATGCCGCCACTTCAATTCAATAACTCACGCGAATAGATGTGCGGAAAATTCGCGTCCTTTTCGATCGAAATCCGTACAGCGTTCACAGTGGTTTGGAAAGGCGCTCTCATCCAATTCGTTGTTACACCCGAAGGGCCAACCGAGGACTTTGCATCTCTTGGTGTTGGAGTGCATCCAGCGCCTGTCCATCGACGGCTTCCGAAGCGCGACGTCATGGCCAGGGGCCCGACGCAACATTGCGCCTGAGTATCGGCCTGGAGGACGAAGGCGAGCTCTGGGGCGATATCAAGCGCCTCCTGGCAACAAGCATGGGATCAACGGGAACGAAAAGCGCGAGCGAAGGATCTCTCAAGGTCGTCCGCTGCGTCTGACGGCGTCCGCGATATAAATTTTTGCGCACTTAAGGTGATCAACATGCCGGATGTGGAAAATGTGCTCCGTGACATTGACGACAATTTTGAGGTTTCAGTCCGCAAACTTCTGGAGTTAATCTCTATCCCGTCGGTTTCGAACGAGATTTCGGGCGAACCAGAAATTCTTCGCGCGGCTCACTGGCTCAAGTCGGAGTTGTCAGCGATCGGGCTTTCCGCTGAGATCATCCAGACCAACGGTCACCCGGTTGTCCTCGCCAGTTCTCCCGCAGGCTCCATGATCGAGCGCCCACGTTTGCTGTTTTACGGACATTACGATGTGCAGCCGGTCGGCGACTTGAAACAATGGACGCATTCGCCGTTTGAGCCGCGCGTGATCGAGGAAGAAGATGGCGCTCATCGCTTTTATGGCCGAGGTGCATCGGACAGCAAAAGCCAGCTCTGGACGTTCATCGAGGCTCTCCGTGCATGGAAAAGTATCGAGTGCAGTTTTCCAGCCGACATCATCGTGATGCTGGAAGGGGAAGAGGAGTCGGGGTCGGCAAGTTTGCCTGCCTTCATCGAAGCGCATCGGCATGATCTTCAATGCGACGTCGCGTTCATCTGCGATGCAGAGATGTGGTCGCCCACCCAGCCAGCCATCACGACACGACTCAAGGGGCTGGTCCACGAGCGAGTGACCATCTCGGCGCCCAATCCCGATCTTCATTCAGGTCACTACGGTGCCGTAGCCGCGAACCCCATCCGCATACTGAGCAACATTCTGACAGACATTCATGACAAAGCTGGGCGAGTGCGCATTGAGGGGTTTTACGACGGAGTTCGCGAGATTCCGGATAATCTGCGTCGGCGATGGCGGGGGCTCGAACAAGACGCAGGCCGGTTTGAAGAGGTCAACCTGAGCGGGGGCATAACGGAAGAAGGATATACCACGCTGGAAGCAATGTGGGCACGCCCCACCGTCGACATGAACGGCATCACGGGGGGCAATCAAGGACCGGGCGGACGGTCAGTTTTGCCTGGAAGTGCAACAGCACGTCTCAGCTTCCGGCTCGTCGATGCACAGGAACCGGGGAAGATCCGTGCCGGGTTCAGGGCCTACGTTGAATCGAAGCTTCCGAATGGTTGCACTGTGGAATTTGAGGGTGATGACGGCAGTCCGGCGGTAGTCCTTTCGCACGACAGCCCTTTCGTAGCTGCCGCTGCGCACGGACTGGAACGCGAGTGGGAAACACCTGCCATTCTGAGAGGGACAGGTGGTGCGATACCCTTAGTCCACCAGCTAAGCGAGGTTCTTGGCGTTGAGTGCGTCGTCATCGGCTTCATCTTGCCCGGTGACGCCATCCATGCGCCAGACGAACACTACGATACGCGACGTCTACGAAAGGGCGTTCGCAGCTGGGTTAGGATCTTTGAAGAAATCCAACTGCGGATCGCAGGATAGACGCCGGAACGCGTGAAAGCGCCGGTAGCGGTCCTCCGCCGCCGGTTCTCAAAATGATCGCAGTGGGGCCTCAAACGGACTGGCCGTTTCGAGGCTCGGATTGGCAAGAGCGGACCTTCAAGGCGGCGACCCCCTGATGCTTGCGTGCTGCCCTCGAAGAACTGTAGCGCCATGTTTTTCGCGAAGCGATAAACACTACTCTTCTTTGTGACAAGGCGTGCTGTTACTGTCGCCGCAGCGTTCTAGCAAAGCGGAGGGGGCATGCGTGCATGGAATAGCAACGGGCCGATCGCGGTCACGGCGGTCGCTGGCACCTACGTGGTCACGCTGGGCTTCGACCTTGCCGAACTCGAGTGCGAGGGCCTGCTGGGCTTTTCTGTCCACCGGATCGATCACGAGGAAAACGGGGCCTATTTCCTCGAGGGCATGAAGTGTTTCGCCGAGACCGATCCCGGATTTCCGGCGGGCGCTACCTACCCCACCAATGAGCAGCCCATCCAGAGCTTCCAATGGGCCGACTACACAGCAAAACCCGGACACCGCTACACCTACACGATCACCGCGCTCAAAGGGGCGCCGCCCTCCCTCACCGCGTCGGCCGATGTCGCGGTGGAGGTAACGACGGAAGGCCCTGAGAATGGCGACCACGATGTCTACTTCAATCGCGGCGTGGCCGCCTCACAGGCTTACGTCGACCGTTTCGGCAATCGCCGGCCGGAACAGGTCCAGAATGGGCAAGCCTGGATCTGGCTGTCTCGAGGCCTCTATGAGGCTATGACCGCCTTCGTCGAGGCGGCGGTGCCCGGCACGCACACGCTGCGCGTCGCAGCCTACGAGTTTCACTACGAACCCTTCCTGAAATTGCTGAAGGACGCCATCAACCGCGGCGTGGATGTCAAAATCGTCTACGATGGCCGCAAGGCCAAGCCGGGGGACAATAACCGCGAGGCTATCGCCAAGGTCGACGAAAACGGCGGCGAGGCGCTCGCCGATCACTGCAAGGAGCGTAGGAGCAACAAGTCGTACATCTCCCACAACAAGTTCATCGTGAAGCTGGAGAACGGCGCTCCCGTGTCGGTCTGGACAGGCGGCACGAACTTTTCGGATGGCGGCATCTTCGGCCACTCCAACGTCGCGCACGTAGTCGAAGATCCCGATACGGCCGACCTCTATCTCAAATACTGGACGGCCCTGCGCGAGGATCCGACCAATGGCAAGCTCAACGATATCACGGAGGATCTGACGCCCCTTCCCGCCATGCCGCCGCCGAGCGGAACGAGCGTCATCTTCAGCCCGCGCTCCGACCTCACCGCGCTGCAGTGGTATGCAGACCTTGCCATGATTGGCCGCGAAGGCGTGTTCATGACATTTGCGTTCGGCATGCACGATCTGTTCAAGGACGTCTATCGCAACAGCGCGGCCCCGTTTCGTCTCGCCTTGCTCGAGAAGGCGACCCGACCGTTGAAGGAAGGCAGTCCGGAGCGCGAAGCGGAGGAGGAAGCTATCCAGCTCCTGCGCAACATGCCCGCGAATACCTTCGCCATCGGGTCGCTGATCGCCACCAACAAGATCGACGGCTGGGTCCAGGAGCACCTGTCCGGATTGAACCGCAATGTCAAATATGTGCACAACAAGTTCATGCTGGTCGACCCGATGTCGGACAAACCATGGTGGTCGCCGGCTCGGCGAACTTCAGCGACGCCTCGACTGACCAGAATGACGAGAACATGCTCGTCATCGTTGGCAACACGCGCGTCGCCGACATTTACCTCGGCGAGTTCATGCGCCTCTATTCCCATCACGCCTTTCGCGAGTCGCTGGCCTGGCGCGATCCCAGCGATCCACCCAAGCCTTTGCGGACCGATCGGTGGTGGTCGGACTACTTTGGAAACACGGAACGTTCGGTTCGCCGCCAATTCTTCGCCCGTCGATTCTAGGAGGTTCTCGTGACACATGCCCGGTTGGCCGCCGTTTCGGTCGCCATGCTCATCGCCTGTATCGGCCAGGTCTCGGCAGCCCAAATCCGCATCGCGAACTGGAACATCCAGACGCTGGTCTATGCCGGAGATCCCCACACCGTCTTCCCGGGCGACCACGTGCGCCAGCCAGGCGACTTCGCTGATTTGCGTGCATGGCGCGACAAGGTCGACGCGCCGGTCTTCTTCCTCCAGGAGGTGACAAGCCCCGCCGCGCTCGATGAGGTGTTTCCGGTCGTGAATGGGTGGGAACACTGCATCAGTGGCCAATTCGCCGAGGACGAGAAGCTGGCGCCGGGTCCGATCTGCACTAAGGCTGGGGGTTCCCTCGTCAAGCCGGCGGGAGAGACACGGACACAGTACACGGGCGTTGCGTGGCGCCCCTCGGCTGGAGTTTCCATCGACTCAGTCGTTGACGTTGCCGATCTGAATGTTCGCTCCGACGACCCTGACGGGATCCGCAACGTCAGATGGGGGCTCGACGTCACCCTTCACAGCGGAGGAACGGCACTGCGGGTGCTCATCGTTCATCTCAAGTCCGGCTGTTTCGACGATTTCATGGATTTCCGGTTCTTCACCGTCGATCCGGCCACCACGTCGCCCGAGCGCAACAGCTGCAACACGCTCGCGAGGCAGATGTACCCGCTTCACAAGTGGCTTCGCGCTCGGGAGGAGGCAGGCAATGCCTGGATGATCGTGGGCGATTTTAATCGTCGGCTCGACGCCGGCGCCGGGACGTTCCAGGATGAGATGTGGCAGGCGTTGTCGGCCTATTCCCCCGGCTCAAGCGGGATCGATCGAGACACCCGTCCGGACACCGAGTTGTTCCGCGCTCCCTACAAGAAATCGTCGCAGTGCTGGGCCGACATGGCCACCGCCTATCCCGCAACGCTCGCGGCGGCAGACAAATACAACATGGTTCCGATCGAATTCTTTGTCTTTGGGAAGAGAGCCGTTGAACTAGTCGCCCGAGGGACTGAGGAACAAATAGTGTGGACGCCCGCGACGCCCGCCGATCCAAAACGCCTCTCTGATCACTGTCCAGCACGAATGACACTCGATACGAATTAGAGCCGAGCAGACTCCTTGGTTTGTTCGTTCGAAGCGTGATCTCCCATGAGCCTAATTGGCGTCCGAACACTCGCTGCCGCCTTTTGACGCCACGGCATTGCTACGCGCTGCTCCCGGCGCCTGCCACTCGTTACATACTCGCACGTTCGGAGGCATGTCGAGGGCTGGACGGCTGCATGCTATCACGCGGCGCGAAATGTCCTTCCCCCAAGCCGGGAGAAATCTGATTTGTGCCTTGCGGAGTGTTTAGGGGCCGATTGCCAACCCGCCACATGCTCTCTGACCACCGGCACGGCGTAGTGCGGCAGGGCGACGTCCACGTCGGCGGTGCCCGGAAGGGAGCCGAAAGGACTTGTGCTGCTGCCGCCGTGTTAGCTGGATCTCAATCCCTTCAGAGGGCACCTAAGGGCTGACAGGGCTCCAGCGCGGAGAAAACTCAGGCCTGCTGCGCGATAGCTCGTGCCGCCGTCTCTAGGCTAGCACACGCTCCGTCAAAGTCCGCGAAAGCTCGGATTAAGGCGATACGCGTTCGCTCGGCCGAAAGCATGGCCTCGCTGACCGCCGGAGGAAATGACTGCGCAGTGTTGTCAAGATCCAATGAACTCAATTGTGCAACAACGAATTGGTTCTGTTTCCGGAACTGCCCTGTCCTTTGCGCCACCGCGAAGCAGGCTTGGCGCAAGGCTGGAGGAACAACATGTGGAACGTCCATTGCCGCAGTAAGTTCGAGACCCCGATCAGCAAGCGCTGCCAAATCCGGCAACGCTTCACCCCCGCGGCTCGGCAATGAAAGCGACAGCACCGACTGACCGTCAACCGGCACACAGCTGTTGAGATCGATCGCTCCACTCGGCTTAAGGTTACAGACATGGAGCCTGCCTCTAATAATGACTTGGACCTTTCCGCGATCGCCATCCGCACCAGCCATCTCGATGTCGGAAGCTGCGGCACTTCGTTTGCGGGGCTTCTTGGGTGCTTCGCTGTCCTGCGGCATTACGGGCTAATCCTCCCCGAATTGATTTGCGAGTTAATTTGCGAGGCGAGGGACGAGAATTGGCCGGCTGGCCCTAACGCGCTCGGATCAGTGAGATCGGCCGGTGCCATTGTGATCACCAGCTGCTGCACCCGGTCGCGTTGACCGAAAACCAATGGATTCTGTCCCGTACCAAACTCGACCAGCTTCCACACCGGCGCGACGCCGCCTGACGACACGATCAGAAACTTCACGTCGTGAGAGATTGTGTCGGCCTTGCCCCCGAATTTGGGGTGCACGGGGAACTTACTCGACGGGCCGTTGCTAACAGCAACATTCAGAGATGCAGATAGCCAATCCTCAATCTTGAGATTGCTTTTTACAAAAAGCGTCCCTCTGTAGGTTCCGCCGTACTCACAGCGTTCGAATTTCTTGCCGACAAAATCCTTGATCCTGTAGGTCATACTGACCTTGTCGATACGCGTCGCCTGATTCTTGTAGTTGCCGGACAGCCCAAGAGTAAACGTTTCGCTGTCGACGAGCGGGTGGAGTTTGCTGACAAATGAGGGAGTCGGATTAACACTGGATTGCTCATCCACCTGAAAAGTGAGCGCGACCTGTGCATTCCATTTGTTGAGAAAACCGTAGTCACCGGCCAATTGAGGGTTCTTATCTACCACGGTAGAGATGTTACTGACCGCGTGACCGAGCTCACAGGCGACGAGGGTCATGACCTCAGACTCCATCGCTTCGGCGTTGAGAGGGCTACCCCAGAATTCTTGAATATTCGGCGTTACCGTACGGCAAGCTGAGAGGCATGCTGCGGAAGCGATAAGGAAAGGAAGAGTTTTGAGTATTTTGAACATTGCCCCCGCCCATGATCGACGCCTTTTCAGTCATATACGCACGACTCCGCCACGCGGCCCGCGAAGTAAGCGACCACAGCAAGACTGGTATATCTAACTGCCGAATTGAAACCCCATCTTAGGCGAGGAGAGGCTCGGATGACTTGATAGTCAACACGTGTGCTTGACATTGACTGTGCGAGAATAACTTATGCACAGAAATTTGTGCTACGTCGTTCTTCAAGAACTGGAAATCAAGTATTGTGGGAAAGCGATGATTTTTTCCGGCCCCGCGACCCGCTCATCAAACTTCGGTGCTCATTCACATCAACGATGCCATTGTTCACCCAGCTGTACCGATGACCTGAACGAATGACAGCCTGCGGCATCAGCATTTGCGGTATTGAACGGCTGGTATGAAGCGCGTTACTGCCCGGCCGCTACTCGCCTCGTTGCGGTCGTTAGCCCTTCGCTCCGGCACGGAATGCTCCTGGCTTAAGCTACCACTCGAACGAGCATTCAATGCCGCATCGGGGGCCTCCGATCCCGACTGCATTCACGATGGCCAAAGCGGCTTCGCCCGCTCAATGCGATATCTTTTCTCGAACTCACGGAGCAACATTTTGAGCGTTGCCTCAAAAGCTCCCTGATCAAACATCATCGATTTCTTCGCCTCATGAAGGTAGCGCCAGTCGGTGAAGGCATCTTGGTGCTGATGCAGAATGTGACGAATGCCGTAGTCGATGTAGAACGCATTGGGATGATACGGGACCACTGACCTTTTGAACTCAGCGTCGAGTTTCTCTTGGCTTTCGGGCTTAAGGCGATCAAACAGCTTCATCAGGTTGTGCGATTTGACAACTCTTGGATCGTCGTGGTCGAAGACGAACCACGCTTTGAGTGCCAGCTCCATCGAAAGCGCCAAAAGCATCGGTTCAACACCGACGTGTTCGCGTTCGCTCAGGTCTGCATGCTCTCCGAATTCTCGACTTGGAAAGCTCTGAGTTTTTCGAAAGATCGCCTTTGCGGCTTCCCCGATCCTAATGGCAGTCGATAAGCGCGCACTCATTAAAGATCCATTGGTGGAAACTGGCTCTGGAACTTGACCTGAGATATTGCAAGTACGCAGTCGCTTAGGCTAGGTGGCAGGAATTACAACCTAGCGGCAAGTTAGAGTTGAGTTAACTGCCGGCGACCTGTTTTTCCTACCTCTTTGGGGCGCGAATGCTATCTGGTTGTGGTCCTGGTTATCTGAGCCAAGGTCTTTAAATTGTGGAGCATCCGCGCAAGCTTGCCGCGCTATATCAGATCGTCTACATTCAAATGCTGCGTCCGGCTAATGAGCAGACTGTCCGCCTTCAGGAACGACCGGAATGAGGCGCGAAGCGCTCGTTCGCGTCGCGGAAAACGTTCGTCGGCTTCGGGCTAGACTTTGCCGTTCCCCACCGATCTTTGCAGCACCAAGACAGGTCCATCACGCCCCACACCGTAGAAAATACCGCAAGTCTTCTGAGTGGGGGGAAAGGCGGTAGCGCTCTCCCGCTACCAACCCCCGACGGACCGACAGTGTCCCATTTTCAGGTCGCAGCCGCAGATTACAGCCCGAGCCGAACGCAGGCCTTCACTGCACCAGGAAAGTCCGCCTACGCATAAGGCATGTTGCATTCATGGCCTTGCAGAAAGGCGAAGCCGTGAGGCGATACTCGCCCACGCCTCGACCGGTCACGACACAGCGGATTGAGCGAGCGCTCGACCGCGTCGCCGAGATCATCGTGGCGCGAGGCGACCATGGTGAGGCATGGCTCCCGCTATACGACCATTTGGAACGCGCCCTGAAGGATCATCGAGCGAAGGAGGAACGCCTCGCCGCAGTGCGCCAGCGTGTCATACGATCCCAGGATCGAACGGCAACACGATCTTCATAAGTTCCTCCTGCCACATCTTCATGTCGCCACCCTCGCCGTATTTCGGACGGTCGATCGTGTGCCCCATCAGCATGCGCCGAAGCTCCTCGTCCAGCCTGCCGTTCTTCATGCGGTCTTCGAATGAATGGCGCAGTGAATAGACGGTGTGCTTCTCGGTCGGGAACAAATTGTAGCTCTTGAAGTGCTTGTTGAGCAGGGCCGACAGCGACGCCTCGCGATCCTTGTACCGCGGGAAGCCCTTGGGATGCTTTTTGAACACCTCAAGCGCCACGCCGACCAGCGGCACCTTGCGTACCGACGAAGCGGTCTTGATCTCTCGTGGATCGTCGGGATCGTCACGCGGCTCGACAGAAATATGTGGCACCTCATGATCAACATGGATGACACCGGCATGCAGGTTCGCGAGTTCGCTCGGTCTGGCTCCTGTCTCAGCGAAGGCAAGCACGATTCCTCGCGCCTCCTCATTGAGTGCTGCAAGGGCGCCAGGCGCAAATATCCTGTCGCGAATCCAGTCGGTCGGGAACGGCGGTCGACTGCGCTTCGACCTGTCGGTAAATGAAAGATCGGCGAACGGGTTTTTCTGTTCGGGGAAACCGAGATGGCGAAAGTAGTCCGCATAGAGGGTTCGAAGGTTGCCCATGTTTCGGTTGCCTGTCGATGCCGAACGGTCCGCTCTCCCTTTTTCGGGTGCAACTCGGTCCAGCCAATATTTGTGCACCGCTCGCGCATCGTCGCGTGTGATCTCGCTCATTGGCTTATCGGCGACCAGACCAATGAAGACATCGACGCTCATTTCGCGCTTTGCCTTCCAGCGCTTCTTTTGGTCAGGGCTTTTGGTGCGGATTTCGTCGCGAGCAATCTCGTTGAAATACAGCTTCAGCGCTTCCGATATCCTATCGTCAGGGCGGGCGACCGCGCCGCCGACCGCGTCGACTGATGGTGATCTGGCAGGCTCCCCTATTGTGCTCTCGACCCGCTGCAGGATCGTATCGAGCGGTTCGGCGACCAGTATCTCGGCGAGTGGCCGATAGATGAACCCCAGCGACTCGGCTCGCTTGATGGCTTGGCGGTATCGGACACGCGCCGCCTGTGGATTCTCGCCCAGCATCAACGAAGCCCACAACGCATTGTCGGCAGCCTCGTGGAGATCCCGGGCGGTACGCGCCTTTATGCGGTCGGTGGTGTCGAGGGCGCGGCGCACGAACATGCCACGCTCGTCGAGGTCCCTGACCTCCCTGGGCACCCGGCGGTAGTAATGGAAATGATCGCCCCTCAGTTGCAGGAAGCGGTCAGGATCATGCTCTTCGCGTCGTCTTCCCACGTTTCTAAAACACCATTTTATCACAATAGGTAACACAATAGGTAACACAATAGGTAACACAATAGGTAACACAAAATGAAAATGGTTGCAAGACCGATTGCTGGTGGCTGGAAATTATATAATAAATTCTAGTACTTAGCGGGAAATTCGATGGTACCGTTGGCTGGGATCGAACCAGCGACCTCCGGATCCACAATCCGGCGCTCTAACCATCTGAGCTACAACGGCACGTTCGCCTGAGCCAGATCGTGGTGAAAATTCATTCTCCGAGATCCGCTCTGTCGTTCGGCGATGCGTCCAATACGGTCTATCAGAGACTAATTCAAGGCCTTTGATAAGGCAAAGCCGGTCTCCCAACAGACGCCCGTTTCTTCGGCAAAAGAAAAAGGCCGGCGGGAGGAGGTGCCGGCCTTTTCCTGTTACGAGCCAGCGGGAGGAGGTGCTGGCTGGTCACCCCGGAGAGCAGAGGGAGGAGGTTCCACTCGCCGGGTATTCATTTGGACAACTCTATCGCACACCTATTTGTCTGACGAAATGCGACGTTTTGATGCATCGCAGAGTTGTGCGCAATTATTAGGCGGCCTTGATGTCCTTCAGGGCCTTCTCGAAAGCGGTCTTGACCGGCTTGGAGACGTCTTCGGCAGCCTTCGAAGCAACAGCCTGGAAGTCCTTGGCCTGCTCGACGGTGGTCTCGACGCGCTTGCGCAGGAAGGCGGTCTGCAGTTCGACCACTTCCGACAGCGACTTGGCGCCGATGAGGGCCTCGAGATGCGAGAAGCCGGCTTCGGCATTGGCGCGCAGAGCGGCGATCGTCTTGAGCGACAGGTCGCTGGAAACGGTCTTGGCAGTCTCGAAGGTCGATTCCAGGACTTTCTGGGTCTCTTCGGCGCCGGTCTTCAGCTTGGAGTAGGCTTCCTTCGACTGCTCGACGCCCTTTTCGGCGAAAGCGCGGATCTGGTCGGTTGCCTTGGAAGCGTCGAAGCTCGGGAATTCAACGTTTTCGAAGGTCTCAGCGGTCTTGGCCTTGGTCATTTTCCATCCTTTCGGGGTAGCGGCTTTGACAAAAAGCCGTCTCGTTCATGTATGATGGCAATATAGCGGTTTTTTTGTGCGATGCAATATCTTTGTTGCAGTGCACCATAATTTCTTCCCATGCGTTACCCCAAGAGGTTACCCAACGGCATTCCGAGGGGATGTTAACCAAGTGGCCAGAGATTCCACCTGCTTCCCGCCATGGCTTGTGGACCTTCGCCGCGCGGGCTTTTATTAACAAAGCGTTAACTGCAAATTGCCCGCCTTGTAGGTTCGCCAAGAGGGGTTCGCCAAGAGGTTTCACCGAAAGGGTCCGCCAAGCGCATGCCTTCCGAGAACTACTCTTTCCTCGATGTCGCCGTGCTTGATGCGGTTCGCCAGCGCTTCGCCGCCGGCGACGCGATCGCGATTCTGTCGGCCGACCTCGAACAGGTGATCTGGGCCAACGGCCCGGGCGCTGCGGTGTTCGGCTATCCCGACATCGAGGCCATCATCGGCGCCTCGGCACAGCTGCCGCTGATCGCCAGGCGTCAGATCATGGCGACCGCGGGCTTCCCGCAGATCGGCAGCGACCGCGCCATTACGGTACGGCTGGCGACCGGCATCACCAGCCGCGCCGTCGGCTTCCTGGCCAGTGCGGTGACTATGCCGGACGGCGAAAGCGCCATCATGCTGGTGGTGCCGGCAGCGCAGGCCGGCTCGCGCAGTGCTGCCGACATTGCGGCCCGCGCGATCAGCGGCTTTACCGAAGACGGCCATTTCATCGCCTTTGTCGACGCCGCCGGCACTGTCGAGGCGGCTTCGGATGGCTTTGGCGCGCTCGCCATCCGGCCTGAGACGCTGGCCGCGCTTGTCGCCGACGTGGCGAGCCAGGACGACCGCATCGTCAAGCGGCTGGTCCCCGGCGGCGCCACGTCCTATCCGGCCGGCTTCGCGCGCCTGACCGAGTCCAGGCATCTGCTGGTGGTCATCGACGAGGATCAGCTCGATGAGGAAAATCCTGTCGGCGAGCTGGATGCCGAACCTGCTGCAGCGCGGGTCGACGATGGCCCGGCGCAAGCCGCCGCGGAGAACGCGGTAACGGTGGATGCGGTGGCTGACCACCCCCCCGCAAGCGGGAATCAGGGCGCCCCACTCGCGGCCGCGCCTGATGTCGGGGAGACAGGTCCGGCTGCCACCGAGCATGATGCTTCGGCGTCAACCGATACAAAGGCGGACGATCGCGAGCAGACGACCGGCCGCGAGCAGGCGGCGAATGACAGCGCGCCGGCGCAACATGATCATTGGTACTTCCATGCCGGCGAAGAGCCGCAGGCGGGCGAGCCGGACAGCCCGGCGCAGGCCGAGCCGGACTCTGTTTCCCCGGCCGAGAGTGCGCAGTTGGACAGCAGTGCCGCTGCGCCCGCCCTGCCCTCTGACGCAGCCCCACCGGCTGCGCCTCCCGCCAAACGTGAGATCGACCGCTCGGCGCCGCCGCTGCGCTTCGTCTGGCGCACCGACGCCGAGGGCAAGTTCAGCGCGCTGTCGCCGGAATTCGGCGACATTGTCGGCAAAGCCGCCGCCGACGTGATCGGCCGCCGCTTCAAGGACGTCGCGACAATTTTCGGCCTCGACGCCTCGGGCGAGATCGCGGGCCTGCTTGAACGGCGCGACACCTGGTCGGGCCGCTCGGTACTGTGGCCGGTTGCCGGCTCCGACCTGAAGATACCGGTCGATCTGGCAGCACTGCCTGTCTATGGCCGCAGCCGCGCCTTCGAAGGTTTTCGTGGTTTCGGCGTCGCCCGCGCCGGCGATGCGGTGGTCGATCCGGAAGCAATCGGCATGGCGCTGGTCCCCAATGGCGCGCCAGCGGCAGCAGCCGAGCCGGCCCCGGAACAGCCCGTGGCGGAAGCTCCCAGGGCGGCCGATCCGTTCGAGGGCGAAGTGCCGGCGCTGACCATCGTGCCGAAGCAGGAACGTCGTTTTGCCGACAAGGTCATCCGGCTGGCCGAGCATCGGCAGCCCGCCAACGACAAGCAGCCGACAAGCGAGAGGGGCCTGTCGACGCTGGAGCGCAGCGCTTTCCGCGAAATCGGCGAGCGGCTGAAGAAGGACAATCCCCCGCCGGAGCAGCCGGAGACTGCCAAGCAGGCCGAACCGGCCAATCCGAATCAGGTAACGCCAGACCAGGCCAAGGCAGATGAGCTCAAGCCGGATCATGTCGAGGCGAACCAGGCTGAAACAGCCGCGCCAGCCCGGCGGCCCGCCGAGGTCTCGAGTCCGGGCGAAGCCGGCCCGGCTGCCGTGGCTGAACCATCGGCAACCGCACCCGAAAATGAAACGGCTGAGGCCAAACCGCCGGAAAGCGATGCCGAGGACGAAAAGGATCTCGCGCGGCTTGACGGCGAGCAGCCGGACGACGGCCTTGCGGACGGCGAAGCAGGCGAGGCGAAGGCGCCGACAGTGTCGCGCTCCCTGCTCGACTATGCCGATCCCGAACCAGGCTCCGTCACCGAAAACAGTACGGAAGCAACGTCGTCCAACGACGAACCTGCGCCGGCTTCCGAACCGGATGATACGCAAGCCCAAGAGAACGTCGAGGCCGCAGAGCCACAGCCGGTTGTTGCCGAGACGCCGGCCAATGCCGGTGAAGACGACAGCATGACGTCGGCCGATTTCCGCGATGCCGAGGACAATGAGGATTGGGCGCCGTCCGACGAGGCGACTGACTCGGCCGTGGAAGACGGGGACAAGGCCGGCGATGCGGACACAGTGCCGGCAGAACCACAGCGCCTGAAAGTGCCGCCGCTCAAGCTTGAGGGGTTCATGCCTTCGGCATTCTCGGCCGGAGATGAACACAAGGCCCCTGACACGTCGATCCTCGGCAAGCTGCCAGTGCCGCTGCTCATCCATTCGGGCGACGAGCTTCATTACGCCAATGAGGAATTCCTCGGCCTGACCGGCTATGACACGCTTGAGGACCTGAGCGACGCCGGCGGGCTCGACGCGCTGTTTGCCGACCCCTATTCAGAAACGGCCGGCGAAAGCGACCACACACTCAAACTGAAGACGCGCGAGGGCCAGGAATTTCCGATCGAAGCCATTTTGCGTTCGGTGCCGTGGCGCTCCGGCAAGGCGCTGATGCTGGTGGTGCGACGTACCGGCGATAACGAGCCGCCGATGGTTGCGCATCTCGCAGCCGAGGAGCAGACGCAGCCCGATGTCTCCGAACTCAAAGCGCGCATTGCCGAGATGCGCACCATCATCGACACCGCGACCGATGGTGTGGTGTTGATCGGCCGCGACGGCGACATCCGCTCGATCAGCCGGCCGGCCGAGGCGCTGTTCGGCTTCGACAGCGACGACGTCACCGGCAAACCGTTCGCCTCGCTGTTTGCCATCGAAAGCCAGCGCGCGGCCCGCGACTATCTGAACGGCCTGTCCGAGCCCGGCGTGGCGAGTGTGATGAACGATGGCCGCGAGGTGATCGGGCGCGAGGCGCAAGGGCGCTTCATCCCGCTGTTCATGACCATCGGCAGGCTGCCCAATGACAGCGGCTTCTGCGCCGTGGTGCGCGACATCACGCAGTGGAAGCGGGCCGAAGAGGATCTGACCCAGGCGCGCGCGGTGGCCGAGCGCGCCTCCTCGCAGAAGACCGATTTCCTCGCCCGCATCAGCCACGAGATCCGCACGCCGCTCAACGCCATTATCGGCTTTTCCGAGCTGATGGTGGACGAGAAGTTCGGCCCGGTAGCCAATGACCGCTACCGCGACTATCTCAGAGACATCAACCGCTCGGGCAACCATGTGCTCGATCTCGTCAATGACCTCCTCGACATTTCGAAGATCGAGGCCGGCCAGCAGGAAATGGACTACGAGGCGGTGTCGCTCAACGATACGCTGGCCGAGACGGTGGCGATGATGCAGCCGCAGGCCAACCGCGAGCGTGTCATCATCCGCTCCAGCTTCGCCTCGCGACTGCCGGAAGTCGTCGCCGACCTCAGAAGCGTGCGCCAGATCGCGCTCAACATCCTGTCCAATGCCATTCGCTATACGCAAGCCGGCGGACAGGTGATCGTGTCGACCGCCTATGAAACCTCCGGCGACGTTGTCATGCGGGTGCGCGATACCGGCATTGGCATGAGCCATGCCGAGATCGAGCAGGCGCTGAAGCCGTTCAAGCAGATCAATGCGCTGAAGCGCGGGCGTGGCGACGGCACCGGTCTCGGCCTGCCGCTGACCAAGGCGATGGTGGAAGCCAACCGCGCCCGCTTCACCATCACCTCGACGCCGGGCGAAGGGACGCTGGTCGAGGTCGCCTTCCCGTCGACGCGGGTGCTGGCCGAATAGGCCGGCGATTTCCGGGCGAGAATCCCGGACAAAGAAAAGGCGTCCAACAGGACGCCTTAAATGGGATTTGCTGTCACAACGGGGCTTGAGCGAATCTGATCCTCAGGGGACGAGGAACGGGATTTCTCCCTCAAGTTACGTGCGACTATCGACGCCGGGCCTTAACAACTCCTTACCGGCCGTCCAAAAAATTTACGAATGTGTACCACTCATGAAATCTAGGTAAATTCGACCGACATATCTGGTTAACCATCCCGGCCGCGTCACTCAGCCAGCTGCGGCAGGTTCCTGAACAGCTCCAGCGCCTCTGGATTGGCCAACGCTTCCTTGTTCTTGATGGCGCGGCCATGCACCACGTCGCGCACTGCAAGCTCGGTGATCTTGCCCGATTTGGTGCGCGGAATGTCGCTGACGGCGACGATCCTTGCCGGCACGTGGCGCGGGCTGGCGCCGCTGCGGATCTTGGAACGAATGCGCTTTTCCAGATTCTCGTCCAGCGTCACGCCGGCGGCCAGCCGCACGAACAGCACGACGCGGACGTCATTGTCGAAATCCTGACCGATGCACAGCGCCTCAAGGATCTCCGGCATCTGTTCGACCTGATTGTAGATCTCCGCCGTGCCGATGCGCACACCGCCCGGATTGAGCGTCGCGTCGGAACGGCCGTGGATGATCATGCCGCCATGCGCGGTCCATTCGGCGAAGTCGCCGTGGCACCAAACATTGTCGAAGCGCTCGAAATAGGCGGCCTGGTATTTCTTGCCCTCAGGATCGTTCCAGAAGCCGATCGGCATCGACGGGAACGCTTTTGTGCAGACCAGCTCACCCTTTTGCTCGCGGATCGGCTTGCCGTCATCGTCCCATACATCGACGGCAAGGCCGAGGCCGGGACCCTGGATCTCGCCGGTCCAGACCGGTTGCGTCGGTACGCCGAGCACGAAACAGGAGACGATGTCGGTGCCGCCGGAAACCGAGGCCAGATGCACGTCCTTCTTGATGCCGTCATAGACGAAGCGGAAGTCCTCCGGCGACAGCGGTGAGCCGGTGGAGGAAATCGCCCGCACGGACGACAGATCATGGCTGCGGATCGGCTTGAGCCCGGCCTTGCGTACGGAATCGATGAATTTGGCCGAGGTGCCGAAAAAGGTCATCTTCTCGGCATCTGCGAAGCTGAACAGCACATTGCCGTCGGGGTGGAAGGGCGAGCCGTCATAGAGCAGCAGCGTGGCGCCCGAGGCCAGGCCCGACACCAGCCAGTTCCACATCATCCAGCCGCAGGTGGTGAAGTAGAAGAAGCGGTCGCCTTCGATGAGTCCGGCATGCAGCCGGTGTTCCTTGACATGCTGGACCAGCGTGCCGCCGGCCGAATGGACGATGCATTTGGGAATGCCAGTGGTACCTGACGAGAACAGGATGTAGAGCGGATGCGCGAACGGCAGCCGCTCGAACGTGACCGCTTTGGCGGTAAAGGGTAACACCGCCTCTTCGAGCGCCACGGCCTTGTCGATGATCGCTGCGATATCGCGCGAGGTACCGAGATAGTCGACGATCAGGACCTTGCGGACGGTTTCGAGCTTCGCCGCAACGGCAGCGATCTTGTCGGCTACCTCGATTGCCTTGCCATTGTACCAATAGCCGTCCGGCGCAATGAATATGACCGGCTCGATCTGGCCGAAACGGTCGAGCACGCCCTGCTCGCCGAAATCGGGGGAACAGGACGACCAGACCGCGCCGATCGAGGCGGCCCCCAGCATGGCGGCGACGGTTTCCGGCATGTTGGGCATCATCGCCGCGATGCGGTCGCCCTTTTTTACCTTGAGCGACAGGAAAAGCTGCTGAAAGCGCGAAGTCAGCTGGTGCAGTTCGTTCCACGACAGCCGCCGCTCGATCTTGCCCTCGCCGCGAAAGACGATCGCGTCACCGGAACCGGTCTTCTTCAGCAGGTTCTCGGCGAAGTTCAGCGTCGCTTCGGGAAAGAACGATGCGCCGCGCATCTTGTCGCCATCGACGAGCACGGTCTCGCCCGCATCGGTCCCTTTGTCGCCGACAATGCCGCAAAAGTCCCACAGCAGGCTCCAGAAGCCTTCGCGATCCTCGACCGACCAGCGGTGCAGTTCGGCGTAGGAGGTGAAGGATGTGCCGCTTTTGGCCGCTGCTGCCTTCATGAACGCGGTCAGTGGTGCTGCGTTGATCTGGTCTTGCGTCGGGGTCCAGAGCGGTGCTTCGGCAGCCATTATCGATCCTCCTTGAAGCCCGTCGCGTCGCAAGATAGATATGCTTTTGTTTTGATGCACGTCGTTGTCCCGGAACCGCTGCACTCTTCCGGGCGACATGCACTAGCCTCAGCTTTACAGGCGCCGCTGTCCCAAAAACGCCGCGCCTCGTAACAGGCTGAAGCTGCATCGCTTATGCCTACCACCGTGCGGCAGAGCAAGATTTTGTTCCGCTAAACTCGGCCATATGTGCGCAATTGCCATCGCCGGGCCATAAAGACTTGAAATGCCTCAGCCCTAAGTCGTAGTGACGGCTGGAAGGCGTGGTGACGACTGGCGGTTACACCCGTCAGGCGTTTATCGGAATGAAAGCAACCGGGGCAATATGCCATCACCTTTGATCCGGCGCGGAATATGGGCGATCGGCGTTGCCGTGCTCGTCATCGCGCTGGTCGTCGCCGCTCTGCCGCTGTTTGCCTCGACCCGGATCGTGCGCGATCGCATTGCCTGGGAGATGAGCGCGTGGAGCGGATTCAGGGTCACCATCGCCGGTTCGCCGCGCATCGAGGTGTGGCCGAAGTTCCGCGCCATATTGAGCGACGTCACGCTGTCGCAGTGGACCGAGACCGACGCGCCGCCGGTGATCGAGGCCGAACGGGTCGAGGTCGACCTTTCGGCCATGGCGGCGCTGCAGGGCGATGTGGTGTTTTCGACGGCGCGGCTGGTGCGGCCGACGATCCGGGTCCAGCGCGCCGCAAACGGCATATTCCTGCCCGCCATGCCAACGGGCGGACGCATCACCCGCTCCATCGACACGGCGCGCGGCGTGGTCAACGCCGATCCGACGAAGCCGGATCTGAGCAAGCTGCCCGCCGATCCGTTCGGCACCGTGGAATTCAGGGACGGCCGTATGGTCGCCTCCGTCGGCGGCAAGGACGTCGAATTGCTGACCAGCCTGTCCGGCCAGGCGAGCTGGGCAGCGATGAACAGCAACGCGACCTTGTCGGCGACCGGAATCTGGCGCGGCGAGAGCGTCACCGTCGATGCCGCCTCGCCCAAGCCGCTGGTGCTGTTTGCCGGCGGCGCCGCACCGGTCACATTTTCGTTCAAGGCAGCGCCGGCCAGCTTCTCGTTCGACGGCACGGCCAGCATGTCGCAAAACGCCTATTTCGATGGCCAGGCGAAATTCGCCGCGCCCTCGCTGCGGCGCGTGCTGGAATGGTCGCAGGCCGGCATTGCTCCTGGTACGGCGATCGGTTCGGTCTCGATTTCGAGCAAGATCACGGCGACCGCCGGCCGCGTCAAATTCGAAAACACCGCGGTGACGCTCGACAACAACCC